>NZ_JBQLZL010000075.1:0-4862 GCF_052168255.1 Almyronema sp.
AATAATTGGCCAAACCCCCTTTAGGAATCTGCCAACTATGGAAAAAATATCTGTTATTGTGCTGGTTAAAAATCGGCAGGATCATTTACGCAATTTGTTAATCGGCCTGCAGCGTCTTAACGCTTTGAGAAAAGAGGCTGCGATCGAAACGGTTATTGTTCATATGAATGAGCAACCCCAACCACCTCCAGACTTTTTCACGGGCGCATATACAACCACCGAAATTCACAGTATAACTACCCTGCTGCCTTTGGCTCAGGCACGTAACCAGGGTGCCAAAGTTGCCAAAGGCGATCGCCTAATTTTTTTAGACGTTGATTGTATTCCTGCCGGGGATTTTTTAACAGACTATGAACAGGCTTTTGCCAGCGTTGCTGACGCCATTTTGATGGGAACCGTTTACTATTTGAAAACAGCCCTACCGCCGGACTGGAGCAAAACTGACCTGGTGGCTCAAGGACAGCCGCATCCTGCCCGCCTCTATCTGCCAGCAGGCGTTTTGCAGTTCACTCACGACTATCACTTATTCTGGTCGCTCAACTTTGGCCTGCACAAAGCTGTTTGGCATCAAATTGGTGGCTTTGACGAAAGCTTTCAGGGCTATGGCGCAGAAGACACAGATTTTGCCTTTGTGGCTAAAGCGCAGGGCGTACCCCTGGCTTGGCTGGGCGGGGGCACCGCTTTTCATCAATATCACCCCTCCTATTCTCCGCCGCTACAGCATTTTTATGACATCCTGCGCAATGCCCAGGTTTTTCATTGCAAATGGCAGTGGTGGCCGATGGCAAAATGGCTGCAACAGTTTGTCGATGCTGGATATATTGAGTGGTCGCCAGCCGCCGCTACGATTGGCTTGGTGGCAGAACCGAGCAAACAGGCGATCGCCGCTGCTCGTCAATCCTGGTAAAAAACAACGCTCAACCTGGCCTTTTTTGTCAGTCTCGGCAAAATCAACGAATTTGCGTCGTCCTGCCTGCTGCCTTGCTTTTAACCTTTCGCTGTCGATTGAGCTGCGTAGGGGGATGGCGGGGAAAACTGCTCAAACTGGTTTGTGATGTAGGCTGCGGCTTGCTGAGCGCCATCGCTAGAGAGAATTTCTGGCCACCGTTGCGGGCGTAAGCTAGCGGTTTGAGCAAGGACGCTTTGCCAAGCTTCGCCTGTTTGGGGCCATTCTCGTAAAACCACGGCCAAGTGGTGCTGGGCTAGCATAGCGGCCTTCGCCATTTGCTCATCAAAAAATCGCCATTCTGGCAGAGTAATAAACGGTTTGGCCTGAAACCCAACTTCCAACACGCTGTTGTTGCCCGTGTTGGCGATCGCGATCGCGGCTGACTGCAGGTAAGCAATGGGATCGCTGACGTAGGGTAAAACGGCAAAGTTCTGGCCTGTGTGCGCCTGCTCAAAGCCAATGCCCATCCAGTAGTAGTCGGGGATGAAAGCGGCGGCTGAGGCGATTGCTGCCAGGGTGATCTGGCTGGTTCCTTTGCCGCGCATGACTAACACATAGGGCTTGGGAGTAATAGGTTTTTCCTGAACTTGGATCAGTTTAGACGAGGCAATACCGCCTACATAACAAGTCTTTTGGCGAATCCAGTCGGGCACCCAATTTTCTTCAAAGGCTTGGGGGTAGCTGGCAATTAAGCCAACGGCGGCTCGATAACTTTGCAGATGAGCTGCATCATCTCGCTTGCCGCTCATTCGCATGTAGAGGTAGGGGATGCCGCACAGTCGCATGATCATCGCGGTTTCCGCGCAAACGTCAATGACGGCTAAAGCACACCGATGCTGTTGGCAGAGGTCAACAATTGCCTGCACACGGGGCAAATAGGCGCGATCGCGCCCGTAAGGCAGATGCAGCACATCATCTGCTAGCTGGCGATCGCCTGTTGAACGTAGGCTAGGAAGTGGGTAAAGAGAATGGGGGCTGTCGGCCTGCTTAAATAGAGCCGGATTTTCTGAGGCGAGTACCACAGGCATGTCTAGAAACGGTAAAATTGCCTCGGCGCGGCGGGTATGCCCCGACCCTTCAGCATTGACAAAGTAGAAAATTGAGGGGCTGGTCATGATACAAGCGGCAACCTGGTCGTTCTGAAGGGTACGCGATCGCTCACTAAGGTTTGATAGAAGTCGGTGTAGCGCTGAATCATAGCAGCCATTGAGAACCGTTCAACGGCGCGTTGCCGACAGTGTTTCCGCGAGAGGGGCTGAGTTTGGGCGATCGCTTGAGCCAATGCTTCAACGTCTTCAGGAACCAGCACGCCCGTCTCTGGGGTGACAATCTCAACCAAAGCACCCCGCCCAAACCCGGCAACAGGTGTACCACAAGACAGCGCCTCAGCCGCCACTAAGCCAAAAGGTTCATCCCAGCAGGGTGTACAAACAAACACCTGTGCTTGAGCCACCTGGCGAGCAAGCGCCTGCATCCCCAAATTGCCTAAATAAACGGCTTGGTCACTGAGCAAAGGTTGAACTGCTTGGGAAAAATAGCCAGCATCATAAATGGGGCCACAAATTTTGAGCGGCATGTTGGCAAGCTGCGCGGCTTTAATCGCTAGATGTAATCCTTTTTCGGGGGTAATACGACCAACCCAAATGGCGTACTTTTGTTGCTGATTAGTCGGTAGCCAAAGGCGGGTATCTACACCGTTATAAATTAACTGAGTCTTTAGGTTAGGAATAGCATTTAGCCACGATTTAGCGGCTGATTTAGAAACAGCAATTGTACGATGATGACTAGCCGTTAAGCTTGATTTAAAGCCTTCGACCAAACTTTCAAAAGGCGGCGTATGCAGCACCGTCACCATTGGCATAGGCAGAGCAGAAGCTAGCTTTAGCGGTATGTAGTGGAGACTGTTGTTGTGTACGAGATCATAATTGCCCTGCTTTAAAACCCGCATGAGCGATAAATATCTTCTTTCGCGATAAGCAACAATCTCTTCCTCAGCGATTGAGTCGTTGGTGGCCGTTGGCTGAAAAAAAGGAATAAAAGGCAAAGTCGTCTCAGAGCCAGCGGCGGCAAATAAGGTAACTTGATGACCCGCCTGTTGCAATTGCTGAGCCAGGTGAAAGGTATGAGATTCGAGTCCGCCAGCAAACGGCTGCTTAATAGGATAATGAGAATGAGCAATGATGGCTATTTTCACAGGGTTAGACCTTCTTGGATAAAAGTTGTGTGCATTGAAGTCATATCCAACGATTGACTAGGGGCATTGAAGTATTGACAAAAAGGTTCTTTGTTAATTCTTCCGGTGAAATTAAAATAACTATAAAAAATTAAAGCGCCATCATTCTGCAGACATACGACTGAGTCAGTTTTGGCGATATCTTAACTGCACAAGCTGCAACTTCTTGAGCGAAACGACGGAGCCTTAATGGTCAGTTTTTATAGGGAGCGTTAGAAGAGATCGCTCAAGACAGAGAGGATGTTCCAAAAACCATTGTTTGTGATTTTAGGCATTCATCGATCCCCCCTAGCCCCCCTTAAAAAGGGGGGAATAGACTCGGAAGTCCCCTTTTTTGAGGGGGATTTAGGGGGATCTAAACCATTTTGCTGCGCAGTAGATATATTTTCAAATATCCTCAAAGACAGAAGGCAAACTGAAAGTTTTTCTGTACAATCCTTATAGCAATGTAAGTATCTCAACCCTAGTGATTAGGGCTGTTATCTGTCTAACGCAGGTGCGATCGCCAAAATCAAAAACAAAGGGCAGAATGGTACGCTTTCTGTAAGCTAAAAATCCAAATTTTTATTGGCCGAAAAGTAGCTTTGTTTTTGTCAGAAAATCAACCTTCAAAGACCTGCTGCTAAAGTGAATTCTCTACTTGCAGAACATAAAACGTGTAACCATAAAAGTCACTAAATTGTTCAAACAATTTCATCTCTTCTTCAGTTTCACGAATAACTGATTGCATCATTGGAGTCATTGCAACTTGCTGCATCCGCTGCCGCAGCGGTTGGTAATAATTCACCCACCAAGCCTGACTCGGCAACCGCTGCGTAGAAAGTACGCGATAGCCAGAGCGATTGGCTCGATCAATATTTTCAGCCTCGCTGCCCATCATTGCATAGGCGTTCTGCCAGTAAGCGCTAGCAGGCTCTGGCACGTTATCAGCAAACCAGCTCAGCTCCGATATGACAGCAATGCCGCTACTCGCAAGCAGCGATCGCCAGCTTTTAAGAGCCTGCTCAAACCCAAGATTATAAGCAGCGCCTTCTGACCAAAGCAGGTCAACCGAAGCTGCTGCCCAATCCAGTTTGGCCATATCCCCGTGAATTGGCCTGATTAGGTGATCGAGTCTCGCCTGTTTTGCCTGGGTTTTAAGTTCGTCGATAAAAACAGAGCAAGAATCTACCGCCCTGACGGGGCTTTGATAATGTTGTGCCAGCAGCAGGGCGCTAGCGCCACTACCACAGCCTAAATCAGCCATTCGCGGCTGCGGCGGCAACATAGAAAGGTTACTCAAAAGACGGCGGCAGAAGTCAGCGTCACCTGGCCCTTTATGCTTAAGGCCACGGTGTAAGTCAGTTAAAGCGGCAATATATTCAGTTTGAGAATCTGTAGTCATGGCGCTAATATGCTGTTGCGAAGGGCAGAGGGCAGCAGGCAGTGGCTATAGCCGCAAACTGGTGACAACCCAAACCTTAATAATGACCTGTCTCATGAGTCAACATTCATCATTTGAAACCCGATTGAGTGCCCGCTGATTCAGGGGTTTTGATCACCCATTATTGCCATCTCAGCTAACGATTTTGCTCAGTTAATCAGCGGATAGCTCACCAAAATTAAGCTGACGAGTACACACACGCTGCCTGACGGCTTCATCATGAAAAATGCCAATCAAGGCGCATCCTTGAGCTTTGC
>NZ_JBQLZL010000076.1:0-106415 GCF_052168255.1 Almyronema sp.
ATTCGAGTTTCCATCGTTATGTTGAGCAGGGTTGCTATTCAGATGATTGGGGAGCTGATAAGGAGGTGATATTTGCGGACAAGGTGGGTTGGGAGTAGGAAAGTTTGTGCTGTTGGGTTTCGTTTCTCAACCCAACCTACGGGAGATCAGATCGCACTTGATCCATCAAGCCTTAAGAGATAATAATTCACCCTTTTTACTACAGGCGAATTTACCATTTAAACTTGCAAATGCTGATGTTGGATCTAAGAAATCTAAATTCAAATGTTCAAAATCTTGCTTTGAAATCTTAATGTAGAGGGAAGTAATATTTTCAGGGTGTCCGTTAGCTGGATTTACTTGTTCAGTTAAACCATGAAGTTCTACTATATCTACAGAGTGAATCACCCTGAATGTCTCATGGATTAGGCGTAAAGTTAAACCAGTACAAATGTCAGAGTATAATTTGAACCTGTCTTTCTGAGCCATTTTTCTGGAAGACAACTTACCAGTTTTAGTTAAACTCATTTTTTCTTCAGGAACTACATCTAACTCTGGAAGCTCCATGAAAATACAAACAGAGCTAACGTTTACGAACTCAATATCAAAGACAAGAGGAATTGGTAAATCTTCATTAGAAAGCTCGACTTCGAGCAGCTCTGCAAGCGGCTCCGGATCTTGTGAATTTACAGCGTTTCTTAATCGTCCTCGATATTGTTCTTCGCTATTCCAAATTTGCTTTCTTTCCTCCTGAGTATTTTGATGCTCTGTCTTTTCTAGCTCAATTTTAGCTAAGTAATCTTTATAAGTTCGCTGCTTGCTACGATTAAACTTATCATTTTCTTCCTTCAGCCTAGTTTGCAAGCGTTGCTCACATAACTTATCTAATCGGTTTCGTTCAAAAACGTAACTTGCTGCTGCTAAAACTAACACCAAAAGCGAAGCCCAAAAGCTTTGGAACAGGAGGATAAAACCTATTCCTATCAAGAAATATGTAATATAAAATCTGGAGTTTTTGCCTTTTATTTCCTGCCTCAGCGTTTCCTTCGAGAAGGTTTTTTCTGGCTCTGTAAAACCCGGAGGCTCATAAATTTCAGGTTGGTATTCCCCTCTTGGGGCAGTTAAGCTCCCCCAGTCGAAAGGCTGCTTCTCTCTATTTTTTAATATATTTGCTAATGAATCAATTTTTGCTTGAAAAAGTTTATAGCCTTCTTCTGCTTCTTGTAATAGTCTCTGCTTCTCCTCCTCCTTCTGTTGCCTCAGTAATTCTTTATAAGCCGACCTGTTGCTTGAATGAGAAGCGCTAGACCTTGTGTTGCTGCCCGAAGAGGTTTGTTTGACATAACTGATTCCTGTGCCGGGGATACTATATGTGGAGCGAACTCCTCGACTACTTATATTAACTGTCGCTCCCCGACCTCCAAGAGATAGGCTACCTCCGCTTTTACTGAGATTGATCTTGACACCTGGCGCTATTTTTACCGATTTTCTAAATCTGAATCCCATATAGCCACCATTTAGAACAACTCAATCTTAGTTTGGCCCAAGACATACTGAAGAAGCTTCTTGAAGCACTAATCCGATCAATAGTTCTAATTTCAGGGCGCTGCAATAATTTTCACAATAACTTGACCTAGATTCTTACAGACAATCTCTAAACCACTGCCCTTACCGTCAAGCCGAAGCAGCCCAACTATTGATTAGAGGGAAAGTTGCCACCTAAGATCCCCATACAGGTAAATAGGTGGAATTATGTCCGCCTAAGATCCCGATATGGGTAAATAGGTGGAATAAGTCAGTATAATCAGCCTTCTTGGTAGCTACCTGAAATATTTAAGGTTTGTTTGCTATTTCCGTGGTCAAGCTGCCCCATTCAACCCAACTCAATACCCACAATCACATCACTATTGACGCCGATCGCCTGCATGCCCTAAACTCACCCATTAAGCTGTAGACGGTTCAAACGTTACAGCTTTTTACACAGACTCAAAAACCTAGCGACTCCTGAAGGTGTTACCAGCACCAACAGGAGCCTAAACCCCCCAAACTCTAAGGCAGTTCGGGATGGTCTAGGGGTGATTTTACCCTTAGCCACCTCGCTTTGCGCTGCAATGTTGCGGGGTGGCTAAGTTTTTGGGTTCTGGGATACGGGAAGGCAGAAACCAGAAAGCAAAGGGCAGAAGGGGTTCAAAGCGCTTTCGGCTCAGCACTTTGGTTTTTGGCTTCCCGCCCAGACTCAAACCCAAAACGGAGTAAATAACCCATGTTTCAAGAGACAAGCAGCGGCGATCGCTCAATTCCTGCGATCGCCCTTCCCGACAGCACCCCTTCTGGTAATGGTGAAACGGTGCGGCTAATGATGTTTGGTTCTTTGCCCTGCGTGCGGCAAGAGATCCACCATCTGCACCTGAAAGACTACGCCGAACCTAATGACTGGAGCCGCCCGCTCTCTACCGGACGGCCTAACGAAGTGATGGTGATTCTGACCAAACGCTGTCGGCTCAATTAACCCCGTAGTCAGCAGCGATCGCCTGGTCAAAACCTACCGCGATCGCTGCTGGCTGGCCTGTGGGAAAATAGCCCAGTGTGCCACCGTGAGAGATCGTGATTCAAGCGCCAGCGCCCCAGCCAATCAACCGCTCTAAAGACCTGCTCAAAGCCGAGATTAAAGCCTATTTTGATCGCATGGCTCCAGAGCTAGATCGCTGGAGCGATCGCAATCGTTACTACTACCGCGATTTAGAACGCCTGCATCAGTTTTTGGTGCCGCCCGCTAGCCGGGTGCTAGAAGTGGGGTGTGGCACCGGAAATTTGCTGCGATCGCTGGCTCCTAGCCTGGGTGTCGGCATTGACTTTTCGCCTGCGGTGGTTCGCCTTGCCCAGCAAAAACATCCCCATCTGCACTTTTACTGTGTAGACGCCGAAACGTTAGAACCAAGCGACTTAGGCGATCAGTCCGCCCCTTTCGACTACATTGTGCTGTCGGGGGTGTTGGGCTACCTCAGCGACATTCAAAGCGTGTTGCAACGGCTACAACCCCTCTGCCATGCCCACACCCGCTTAATTTTGACCTTTCACAACTACCTTTGGGAACCGCTGCTGCAACTTGCCGATGCCACTGGGCAACGCCGACCTCAGCCTGTGCATAGCTGGCTATCGATGGATGATGTGGTGAATCTGGTATCGATTACGGGCTATGTGCCGCTAAAGCGAGGCCGACGCCTGCTGCTGCCAAAGCGGATTCCGGGCTTATCTGACCTGGCAAATCGCTATCTCGCGCCGCTACCGCTAATTAAGCATTTGGCCTTGACTAACTATGTCGTCGCCCGTCCCCAACCGGGTCTAGGGCAACGATCGCCAAATCCGAGTTGTTCCGTGATTATTCCAGCCCGCAACGAAGCCGGGAACATTGCAGACGCGATCGCCCGTTTGCCCCAGCTTGGCAGCCATACCGAAGTCATTTTTGTTGAAGGCCATTCTAGCGATGCCACCTGGCAGGCTATTCAAAATTTGCTGCAAACTTATCGGGGGGCTTTTTCGCTCAAGGCTTTGCAGCAAACGGGTAAAGGCAAAGCCGATGCGGTGCGGTTGGGGTTTGCGCAGGCGTCTGGAGACGTGCTGATGATTTTGGACGCCGACTTAACCGTACCGCCCGAAGATTTGCCCCACTTTTTTGAGGCGATCGCCTCTGGACAGGGTGAATTTATCAACGGTTCACGGTTGGTTTATCCGCGATCGCGCCAAGCCATGCCCTGGTTAAACACCCTGGCAAACAAGTTTTTTGCTCTGCTGTTTTCCTTTTTGCTAGAACAGCGGTTGAAAGATACCCTCTGCGGCACTAAGGTACTCTGGCGTAGCGACTACGAACGGATTGCCGCCGGACGGGCTTACTTTGGCGAGTTTGACCCCTTTGGCGACTTTGATTTGCTATTTGGCGCAGCCAAGCTGAATCTGCACATTGTCGAAGTACCGATTCGCTATCAGCCCCGCAGCTATGGCGAATCTAACATTGCCCATGTCAAAGAAGGGTTCGTGCTGTTGCGCATGTGCGCCTATGCCTGCCGCAAGCTCAAGTTTGTCCGCTAGGGTGATGCTGGTGCCAGTGGCGGGCAATGTCTACCCGACGACAAATCCAAACCTGGTCGTGACTTTGCACATAGTCTAAAAAGCGGGCCAAGGCTGCGGTGCGTCCGGGGCGTCCGGCGAGGCGGCAGTGCAGCCCCACACTCATCATTTTGGCGGCTGTTGCCCCTTCTTGGTAAAGCGTGTCAAAGGCATCGCGCAGGTAAGCAAAAAACTGATCGCCAGCGTTGAAGCCAGCGTAGGTAGCAAAGCGCATATCGTTGTTGTCGAGGGTGTAGGGCACCACTAAATGCGGCTGGCCGTAGTCATGCACCCAGTAGGGCAGGTCGTCGGCATAGCTATCAGAATCGTAAAGAAAGCCGCCAGCTTCACACACCAGATAGCGCGTATGCGGGCTGACCCGCCCCTGGTAAAACCCTAAAGGCCGCTGACCGGCCACTTGGGTATGAATCTCGATGGCTTGGCGAATATGCGATCGCTCCGTTTCAGCGCTGATGTATTGGTAGTCGATCCAGCGGTAGCCATGACTGGCAATTTCCCAATCGGCTGCGGTCATCGCCGCGATCGCCTCTGGATTGCGCGCCATCGCCATCGCCACCGCAAACACCGTCACGGGTAACTGTCGCTGCCTAAAGAGTCGATACAACCGCCAAAATCCAGCCCGACTGCCGTATTCATACATCGACTCCATATTTAAATTGCGGACACCCAGCAGCGGTTGCGCCCCCACGCTTTCAGACAAAAACGCTTCAGAGGCGGCGTCCCCATGCAAAATACAATTTTCGCCCCCTTCTTCGTAATTGATCACAAACTGTAGCGCTAGGCGGGCGTTTTGCGGCCATTGTGGATCTGGGGGAGTTTGTCCGTAGCCAATCAGATCTCTGGGGTAGGGATAGTCTTGGCTCATCAGTCTGTGGCGATCGCAACTTCAGTTGGCAGTTCTTCAACAAAAGGCAATACCTTCTTTTGCATCATCTTGAAGATATTGAAAAAGCCATTGGCTCGCGAAGGCGTCAGGCTGACATCTAGCTGCGTTTCTTGAATAAAATCAGGCGAAAGCGTCACAATCTCAATCGGTTTTAGCCCGTTGAGCGCCTGGATCAGCAAAGCCACCAACCCTTTTGTAATTTGAGCATCTGAGTCGGCTTGAAAAGCCACCGTGCCATCTTCAGCCAAGCTGGCAATTACATAAACCTGCGAAACACAACCGGGCACTTTATTTTCCGGCGTTTTTTCAGCTTCAGGAAACGCTTCTAGCTTTTTGGCAAACCACAGCAGTTGCTCATAGCGCCGTTTCGGGTCAGAAACCCGTTGAAAGCGCTTGACAACTTTTTCTACTGACGCTGGACGAGGCGATGAGGCAGACATTACCGAAAGAGCCGCTAAACTGCACAGCCTGGTTTTAGGCTAAACCCATTGTAGATCCATCTCTCGCCCCGGCTCTCTAGAGGTTGGCCTAGCGAGAGAGCTGCAAAATTTGATGAAACGGGCAGCGCGATCGCGGTGGAAAAGGAGCAGATGTCGCTTGATCTAACGTCTCGGCTGGGGCTAAATGGCCTTCCATCATCGGGGCAGGCTTAAACCCAGAAGACTTTCGCGGCGGTAGCCAGCGCAAGGCTTGCTGACGAAGTTTAAGCGCGCTCGTCACAAACTGACGCGATCGCGGCGTTGGTTGCGGCCAGTTTAGAGCGGCCAGCATGGTGTCATCTAGCAGGGCATAAACGCTAGATCGAACCAGCGGTTGCCCCAAGGCCGGAAACCAGCTCAACAGCATTTTTAACACCGCGTCAGCAACCAGGCGGTTAGCTTCTGAGTATTTGAGATGCTGGCGCTCAAAATCTTGATTAAACTGCTCAAAAGCCTCATAGGTCGTAGGAATATGCTGAATGTGCATCCGCTCTCCGACCGCTCGCCAAAAATAAAAGAGGGCTAAGCGCTCTTGCTCACACAAAGGCCGCCAGCCAAAACGCTGATTCCAGCGAATTGGTTCAAAAATAAACGTAGACAAAACGTAGAGATAGTCGGTGTTATGAATTCGATAACGACCGTGAATTTGATTCATGCGGGCGATCGCCGCTGATCCTTGCGGGCTATCGTAGCCCCAGTGCAAGATGTTAGCGATGAGCAACCCGGTATCGTCGTAGCGGTTTTGAGAATGATGGATAAACTTTCCCGTTTGCTGCAAAATGGCGGCAATGCTGGGCACACAAAACGTACGCAGCAGGGCAATTTCTAAAGCTCGATTGGTCGCCCAGGGAAACTCATAGCCAGTTGATAGCTGACAAATCTGGCGATGCTGAGTGACCGGATCAAGGGACTGAATTTGATGAAGATACTGATATCGCTGCATGGGTAGCAGTACCACTCCCAGAAAGGACGAAAAGAAGGTCAGGAACTGCTTGTTTCTTCAGGAAATTTAGATACACGTCCGGAAATTGCAGGCAAATTTAACGACAGATTGGCGCAAACCAGAATAAATACAGAGCAATTGTCAAAGCCAAACGAATTGCTGATTTTTCATCGTCAAATATACGGATTTTGATCGCCTTAAATTGGCTCAGAAAGCACAGGCAGCAGTTAGGTATCGGTTGCCCCTTCTTTGCTAGGAATAAAGCGGTGCGCTACCGTTTCGGGTTGAATAGCTGAGAGAATAATGTGGCCAGAGTCCATAACAATAACAGCGCGCGTACGGCGACCATAGGTGGCATCCACTAACTCGCCGCGATCGCGAGCATCCGTAATGACTCGCTTAATCGGTGCCGACTCCGGACTGACAATAGCAATCACTCGGTTCGCAGAAATAATGTTGCCAAATCCAATGTTTATGAGCTTAATGTCCATAAATAATTTGCGTGGAAGAACCGAGCCGGACGTTAAGAAAGAGATCCTTTAGACTTAATGGTAGCTAAAAAAAAATTAAGGCGATCGCGCTAAGGCCAAGACTAAAGCGAGCGAGCTACATCGACTAAAAGCAGCCGCTAAAAGCGCGATGGATCCGCCAAAGTAAGAGCCTTGTCTTTCATTATTTGTGTGGTTTTGAGATGCAACCTGTTGACTTTACAACCCTGATTGCGGCTGGTCACGAACTGCGTTCAGAATGGCTTCCTTCCCGTTGTGAACAGGTATATCAGCGCGATCGCTACACCCTTTGCATTGCCCTGCGCACCCTCCAACAGCGCGGTTGGTTGACTATTTCTTGGCACCCGCAAGCCGCCCGCCTGCATATCGCAGAAGCGCCGCCCCGCCTGCCCGACACGTTTACCTTTAGCCAGCAGCTTAAGCATCAGCTCAATGGATTAGCGCTGATCAAAATTGAGGCGATCGCCCCTTGGGAGCGAGTGCTCGATTTGCAATTTGGCCAACGGCCTGATGACCCCGCCCAGTGGCATCTCTATGTTGAGATTATGGGCAAATATAGCAATGCCATTCTGACCACCGCCCAGCAGCAAATTGTGACCGCTGCCCATCAGGTCAGTGAAGCGCAATCGAGGGTGCGCCCCATTCAAACCGGAGATTTCTATCAACCCCCCCCGGCCATCACCGACCCGCTGCCGAGCTTGCAAGAAACTCAGGCTAGCTGGCAAGAACGCATTAGCCTGATTCCAGGTGGGCTAAAGAAAATGATGATGCAGGTGTATGGCGGGCTGAGTTCAGCTTTAGTGCGATCGCTAATTGAAGCCGCTAACTTAGATCCCAGCCAATCTACCGCAAGTTTGACAGAGGCAGACTGGCAACGGCTCTTTCAGCAATGGCAGCGCTGGCTACAGCAGCTTCAGCAGGGCGACTTTCAACCGGGTTGGTGCGAAACAGGCTATACCGTGATTGGCTTAGGGATGACGCAACCAATAGCAACCGTGCAAGCGTTGTTGCAGCAGTACTATACGCACGAACTCAATCTTCAGCTTTTTCAGCAGTTGCACCACCGCATTACGCAAAAACTGCAATATCTCCTGAAAAAACTGCGGCAAAAAGAATCTACTTTTTTGAGCCGTCTGCAACAGTCTGATCAAGCCGATCAGCAACGGCAACAGGCCGATTTACTCATGGCCTATGCCTATCAGTGGCAACCCGGCATGAAAAGCATGACCCTGGCCGATTTTGTCACGGGCGATCCGGTGCAGATTCCTCTCAACCCCGAAAAAAACGCTATTCAAAACGCGCAAGCGCTTTACAAGCAGCACCAAAAGCTCAAACGCGCTCGTCAAGCTGTCGCCCCGTTGCTGGCTGAGGTGAGAGCAGAAATGAACTATCTAGAGCAGGTTGAAGCGGCGCTATTGCCTTTAGACCACTACGAAGATGCCAGCGATTTAACCGCCTTGCAAGAAATTTACGAAGAGCTAATTGCCCAGGGTTACCTCAGCGATCCTAACCAGCGTGAAGGCAGTTCGCGATCGCCCGAACCAACCCGCTTTTATCGCTACCAGACGCCTAACGGCTTTGAAGTCATTATCGGTCGCAACAATCGGCAAAACGACAAGCTGACCTTTGGCGTCGCCACTGACTACGATTTGTGGTTTCACACCCAAGAAATTCCTGGCAGTCATGTGCTGCTGCGGCTAGAACCGGGTACCGTACCCGATGAAGCCGACTTACAATATACCGCCAACTTAGCCGCCTACTTTAGCCGCGCTCGCCAAGCCGACCAGGTACCCGTCATTTATACCGAACCGAAAAACGTTTACAAACCCAAAGGTGCCAAACCGGGCATGGTGATTTACAAACGCGAACAGGTCTTATGGGGACAACCGCAGGCGATCGCTCAGCAGCCTCATCTCACCCCGGCAGAACCGGTCTCTGCTTTGTAGAAGCAGCAAACGCGATCGCGCTTATCGTTTAATCATCAGAAAAGGTTATGTCTTTAGGCAGAAAAGTTGTAAAGTTTTATAAAAAAATTTGGTACTCATTGATACAATAAGTAATTGGAGAGCAGATGTATAAGTCTGTAATTTGCTGGCGTGTGGGAGCGTTCAGCAGGTTTCCTCCACTTGAGAGAACAACGTAATGCTAAGCATTTTAATTATTCGGCCCTGAAATCGGGGCCGATTTTTTTTGCCACTACAATTGATAGAGTCCTTTGCCCCATAAGTTTGTGACTGCTCAGAGCAAAACTTCCCCGCCCACCCTAATGCTGATTGACGGGCATTCGCTGGCTTTTCGCGCCTACTTTGCTTTTTTAAGAGGCTCTGAAGGCGGATTGCGGACGTCTACTGGCATTCCAACTAGCGTCTGTTATGGCTTTCTCAAGTCCATGTTAGACATGATGGAAGCAGAAAAACCCGACTACGCGGCTGTTGCGTTTGATTTAGAGCAGCCCACCTTTCGACATCAGCTAGATGATTCTTACAAAGACGGCAGACCCGAAACGCCAGAAGAATTTCTAGAAGATGTTCATAACCTCAAAGAACTGCTGCAAGCCTTTAACTTGCCAGTGCTGACAGCTCCCGGCTACGAAGCTGACGATGTCATTGGCACCCTGGCTACTCAGGCTCAGCTCGCTGGCTATCGCGTCAAAATTCTCAGCGGCGATCAAGATCTGTTTCAGCTCATTGATCCAGCAGGGCAAGTTTCTGTGTTGCATTTGGGCAGTGTTTTTGCCAAAGGAGGCCGACAGTCGCTAGCCAAAGAGTTTAAGGCCGCCGAAGTCATCGAAAAGTTGGGCATTGCCCCCCACCAGGTGGTAGATTACAAAGCGCTGTGTGGCGATGCTTCAGACAATATTCCAGGGGTCAAAGGCATTGGAGCCAAAACGGCTGTTAAGCTTTTAAGTGAATACTCATCGCTAGATGAAATTTACGCCAACTTGGTTAATATCAAGGGCGCGGCACAAAAACGGCTTGAAGCCGATCGAGAAAAAGCCTATCACTCGCAACAGATGGCGCGTATCGTCCTAGATGTGCCCCTCAACGCTAACCTAGCCGACTGTAAGCTAGAAGGTTTTGAGCTTAACCAAGTTGCCCCCATCTTAAAAAAACTAGAGTTTACTCACTTTTTGAGTCGCCTTCCCAAGCTGCAAGTCGCCTTTGGTGGCGAAGCGCTCGACGTCGATCAGTTCGCCTCTGCATCTGTTGCTGCCCCCGTCGCCGCCGAAGATGCGTTTGAAGATCCCGATCTAGCCTTTTTTAGCGCTGAGGAAACCGACCAGGCTCAGTTGCAGCCAATTGCCGCCCCTAAAATTAAACCCCAGGTTATTCAAACCCAGGATCAGCTAGCCGAGTTGGTGGCACGTCTGCAAACCCTAACGGCTACCAGCAGCCCCGTAGCCTGGGATACCGAAACCACGGCGATCGAACCCAGAGATGCCGAACTGGTAGGAATTGGCTGCTGCTGGGGGCCTAGCCTTGCCGATATGGCTTACATTCCCACCGGGCACAAGCAAGGTGAGCAGCTTTCTGTAGCAACGGTTCTCACCGCTTTGCGACCCATTTTAGAAAGCGATCGCCATCCTAAAGCCTTACAAAATGCCAAGTTCGATCGCCTGGTGTTGCGGTGCCAGGGCATCGAACTCAAAGGGGTGGTCTTTGACACCATGTTAGCTAGCTATGTGATCAACCCCGAATCTAGCCACAATCTCAGCGAGCTGGGGCTAAAATACCTCAACGTTGTGAGTGAAAGCTACAGCGACTTGGTTCCCAAGGGGCAGTCGATCGCCGATTTAGACATTGCCAGGGTCGCCCGTTATTGCGGCACCGATGTCTATACCACTTTTCATCTGGTAGCTCCGCTTCAGCAGGCGTTGGCGACAGTGCCAGAGCTAGCCACTCTCTTTAGTCACGTGGAAGTGCTGCTAGAGCCTGTCCTGGCAGAGATGGAATACCAGGGTATTCGGATTGATCGAGACTATCTCAACAACTTCTCCCACCAGCTAGAAACTGATCTGCAAGCGATTGAAAAGAAAGCCTACGCCGCCGCCGGAGAAACGTTCAACCTCGGTTCTCCCAAGCAGCTTAGCGAACTGCTATTTGACAAACTCGGCTTAGACAAGCGTAAGTCTCGCAAGCTCAAGTCGGGCGGCTATTCAACCGACGCCGCTACTTTAGATAAGCTGCAAGGCGATCACGCTGTCGTGGATTTGATTGTAGAACACCGCACATTAGCCAAACTGAAATCGACTTACGTTGATGCTTTGCCCGCCTTAGTCCGCCCCGATACCCAACGTGTGCATACAGACTTTAATCAGGCAATTACAGCAACCGGGAGGCTGTCTTCTTCAAATCCTAATTTACAAAATATTCCAATTCGTACAGCCTTTAGCCGTCAAATACGAGCAGCCTTTATTCCAGCCGAAAATTGGTTACTGGTGGCGGCTGACTATTCTCAAATTGAGCTACGCATTCTGGCTCACCTTAGCGGCGAACCCGTTTTGGTGGAGGCTTACCGCAATCAAGCCGATGTACACACGCTAACGGCGCGACTGCTGTTTGAAAAAGACGAGATTACGGCTGAAGAAAGGCGTTTGGGCAAGGTTATTAACTTTGGCGTTATTTACGGTATGGGAGCAGCCCGTTTTGCCCGCGAGTCTGGGTTTAGCCGTAGCGATGCTAAGGTTTTTATCGATCGCTTTAACCAACGCTATCCCAACGTTTTTGCCTACTTGCAGCAGATGCAGCGAGAAGCGATCGCTTATGGTTATGTGCAAACCATCATGGGTCGTCGCCGCTACTTTAATTTTGATAGCCGCACGTTAAAGGGGCTTAAGGGTAGTGATCCCAATGAAGTTGATCTCGATCAGCTCAAAGTGCGTAGCTATGATGCGGCTTACCTACGCGCTGCCGCCAATGCGCCGATTCAAGGCTCTAGCGCCGACATTATTAAAGTTGCCATGATTCGCCTGCACGAACTGCTCAAACCGTACCAGGCTCGTCTACTGCTTCAGGTTCATGACGAACTGGTATTTGAAATTCCGCCGGAAGAATGGGCCGATCTGCAAACCCGGATTGCCGATACGATGGAAACCGCCGTTGGCCTAAAAGTACCGCTGAAAGTCGAAGTTCATGCCGGTAGCAATTGGATGGCGGCAAAGTGAGCTTAAGCCGCCCCAGAGACGGCTGTTTTGGCAAGCTGTTGCTTGAGTGAGTCGCGACCTAAGTTGGGCAAAAACTTTTCTGCTAGCTCGTGACTCTCTTCCATCAAATATTCCAAAAAGCTCTCTGCTACCACCGAAAGCTGTTTACCTGCAAGGTGCGCCACATACCAGTGCCGCTCGATGGGAAAATTTTCGACATCAAGAATGGCAAATTCGCCCGTTGTGCCTTCAGAAATAATGGTGTGTTGAGACAGCACAGAAATACCCAAACCGCCTGCGATCGCCTGTTTGATTGCCTCATTGCTGCCCAGTTCTAAACGCACTTTGACATCGATTTTGTGCGTTTCTAAGAGCTTTTGCACCGCCTGCCGCGTGCCTGAACCGGGTTCTCGCATGATAAACGGCTCGTCGTTCAGGGCGGTAATGGGAATTTTAGACTGCCCTACCAGTGGGTGGCTTTTGGGCGCTAATACCACCAGCGGATTTTCTAGGAAGGGATAAATCTTGAGGTCAGGCTGTTCCGGTGGCTGGCTAATAATGTATAAATCGTCTTCATTGTTGGCCATGCGCTCTTGAATGTGCTGATGGTTCGTCACCTTCAGAGAAATGTCAATTCCCGGATAGCGGTGGCAAAATGGCCCCAACAGCCGGGGCACGAAGTATTTAGCCGTAGTGATAACGGCCAAACGAAGTTGCCCCTGCTTCATCCCTTTAAGGTCAGCTACCGCCATTTCAAACTGGGACAAACCTTCAAAAATTTCTTGACAGGTTTCTAACAGTTTTTGACCTGCTTGGGTTAAAAAGAGGCGCTTGCCAATTTGTTCAAATAGCGGCAAACCAACCGCTTTTGTCAACTGCTTCACCTGAATTGAAACAGTGGGTTGCGTTAGATAAAGCTCTTCAGCTGCACGCGTAAAGCTACCGTGTCGAGCCGTTGCTTCGAAAACTTTGAGCTGATGTAGCGTTGCGTGAATCAACGGTGCTCCTCCGGGCTTCAACCTTTCATAGATTAAATTCTATCAAAAAACAGATTGATAGTGTAAAAAATCTATGTTTTCTCAGTTGTGAATAAAGCCAGAAAATGCAAAAGCGCGATGAAATCTGGCTTTCAGCTAATACCGAGGGCAAAACAGCCTTGTTCGCGCGAGTTAGGTCAGCTTTTTAAGCAACTTCAGCCGCCAGATCAGCAATTAACGGCTCATCTAGCGTCTGTTGCTTGTGGGCTAATAGCTGGTTTAGGTGCTGTTTTAGCCGTTCACTTTGAGCCTCATTGGGCACATAAATTTGATTACCCTGCTTGGTAAAGAGGGGAGCCGTTGTCAGCGTCGCATACCCTGCCCGTTCAACCGAGTCAGCCGCAATTAGGCCAAAATCGGCTTCGGTCGGGACTAAGCCGGGGGGTAAGTGCCCTTCTAATAACGCCAAAACATGCATCTGACAAGCTTGGGTGTTGATGCCCCGTTCTTCTAAACGATGCATAATACCGCTGACGGGTAAAGGATGGTCAGGGAAGACCCGCAACAATTCTGCTAGCAAGAAGTAGTCGTTGTATTGCTGGCGGGTAATTTCTAAAACTTCAGGATAGCGGCAAAGATTGACCAGTCCATAAGCGACTCGGCTACAGCTAGGGGGGCGATCGCCGGGATAAGTATCTTGAATAATAGTGGCGTTGGGAAATTTCTGTCTCAGCCAGCGGGCAAAGGCGGCTAGCGACGCTGACCCCCCGGTGCAGATGACCTGATTGACGGCTGGGGCAGACAGACCGCTTTGACTGAGTAAGATATTGAGCTGTTGATTCACCCGCTGAATATAGGGTAAGAAAATACGGCTTTCTAGATCTCGCCGTTTAACAGTCCAAGCTTGATTGCCCAGATTAAGCTGAAACTGGCTTTGATGTTGCAAAATCAGTTTTAGGTAACGGGCAGCTTCCAGCAGGCTTTGGCCAAGCAAAGAGCTGTTTAAGCGTTGTTGCAGACGATGGCGATTGGCTAAATCAGGTTCGCCCGCACGAGGAAGAATCAAGTTTTCTAGCTGCAGATTTTGCCAATCGGCTGCGGTAATTAGAGAAGCTGATTGCCAGTTCCAGCCATTGTTTTTTTCATGAGCTGCTGGCAGTCTTACCTCGCGATCGCGGGTTTGGCGCATTTCGGCGGGATAAAGTAGCCGACAAAGAATGTCTTGATCGATCGCATCCCCCCCATAGGCAAAGCTACGCAAGGTAAAGTTTTCGTGCTTGAGATCGCTTAGCTCAGCAGGAATTGAAACAATTGCCAGTTCAGTCAAGGTAGCCCCGCCGTTAATGACGACGGTGCCCCCCTGCCAGCGGGCTTGGTAGAGTGTTTGCTGACGGGTGACTTGAGGATTGGCGGCTGGCGTTGAGTTGGCGACGGGTTGCGGCAGGCCAGAAAGCACAACCGCGATCGCATCTTCCACAAAAAAGATTTGCTCCGGCTGATTGACAAGCTGTGCCGCTAAAATAGCTTCACGAATATTGAAACTGTAGGTATCTGGCCAATTGGCCGGGTAGCCAACAATAACCCCTTGTAGCTTTGACAAAACAGTAGTTAGCGGCTGGGTTAAGCCCAAGGCAGCGCAGTGCTGGTCTTGTAGCGCTGCTAATAGCTGTTGCAAGGTGGCTTGCACGGTTAATAGGGGTAGCTGCTGATCTTCAGACCATTGCAACCAGGGTTCTAAATCGGCCTGGGGAACTGTGATTTTGAGTAGCGGCTTGAAGTGCCGTAGCCAAAGCTGATGGGATGCCGATACGGTTGAATGGGCAGGTTGCGGCACGGCAGCTAGCCCCACTGAGGCAATTTGCCATTGGGGGGGATGGGTAGCGGTAGTTTGCTCAAGCTGGGCGATCGCGGGCAAGCGAAAGTTGCGTCCGGTTTCTTCAGCCGTTGCGGCATCAGAGGCCAGCCAGTAAAGAGGATACACCTGATCGTTGGTGCGATCCATCAGAACCGCCGAAAGTCCGGTCGTTCCCAAGTCAATCCCCAAAAACCAGTGCTGTGGGTGGGTTGCCTCATCAGCCTCAACAGGCGGCAGAGTGTTAGACTGGTCGGCTTGGTCAACCTCGGCTATCGATGGCTGCACTGAATCGCCTGCAAGCGTCGCGGCTGCAGGCTCCCGGCGGGCGGTTTCGGCCAGTTCAGGGAGCGCATTCGGCTCATCGGTCAACAGCTCAGGGGCAGAATCGGCGGTAGGCAGACGAGTCAACATATCATTAGACTCGTCTAGGGCAGCCGTTGCTGACGGGAGGTCGCGTTCTAAGTCCGATTCAAAATCTGGAATATCCGGTCTGACTGCCGATTCAGGGGGTTGCGGCTCATCTAAATCGGTTTCTGACGTTGCCGCTAGTGAGGCATCCAAGGCGGACAAATTGGCGGCTAAAGTGTCCCAGGTTGCCCCGTCGGCGGCTGGGTCGTCAGTGGCCGGGGGTTCGAGATCGGGCACCTGTGGTTGGTCAGCAGCCTCAGCGGAGCCAAGCGCGGCTTCCTCACCCCAAGCCAGATCCAGGTCGTCTGGTAGATCCAAAGAAAAGTCAGGCTCTAGCTCAGCCGCAGAACGGTCTTCAACCGGATCAGGCGCTCCTATGGGTTCTGCAACGTCCCCTAACGAAAAATCATCAAAGGTGTCACTGAACGCCTCTGCCCGATTTTCATCAGGGGAAGCTGGCTGATCAGCTTCAGGTGAAAGGTCTTCAAAGGAAAGATTTTCCAGCGTTTCTAAAGACAAATTAGGGCGATCGCTCGGCGCATCATCTGGGGTTGCCAAGTTATCGAGTTCGTCTAGGTTGTCTAAGTTGTCTAGCTCACTTAGCGAAACCTGCCACGCCGGATCAGCGATCGCCTCATCTGGCTCAGCCATCGGCATTTCTTCAGGAGCTTCTTGCGGTGGGGGGGTATCTGCCGGGGGGGGTGAAAAGTCAATGTCTTCTAGTTCGAGGGCAGATAGCGCTTCCAAAGAAAGGGTTTCTGCCGTTTCAGACGTGTCTGCTTCTACCTCAGTAGCGGCAATTAAATCTTCTAGAGTGGCCCCCGTCTCTTCTACTTCGTCGTCCCGGTTGTCGGCCTGTAATTCGTCAGCAAAAGCACGCCAGTCACTCAAGGTAGACGATGAACTTGAGACGGCAGGCGGGTCAACATCAGGCGCGATCGCCTCATTGTCAGCAACGCTGGCTAACTCATCTGGAAAATCAAAGGCTAACTCATCTAATAGAGGCGTATCTTCCGGGAAAAGTTCATCACTGCGATCGCGGCTCAGGTTTAAATCCGACTCAGTCAGCGCTTCTGGTTCCAAGCCTTCTAGGCTAGAAAGATCGGCGCTCAGTTGCTCTAACACCGATGAGTCTAAATCCAGGCTCAACTCGACAACATCGTTAGCCTCAGCGTCATCGACTAGTAAGTCTTCGTTGGGCGGGGCGGGAATGTAGGCATCCTCCGTCAGCGCCTCTGGCGATAAACTCAGCGTTTCATCGAAGCCTGCCAGTAAGGTGTCTGAGGTTGAAAAACTAGCAGTCGGGTGGTCGGGCAGTAGCTCAGCAAGTGAAGCAATTGTCTCAGGGACTTCACTGGTTTGGTGGCCATTGCTTTCGCTTTCGCTACCTGCAAAAAAAGAATCTAAGGTAACGGGTTCAGGAGACGTTTCGACAGAATCGATCGTTTCACCCAAAAGCAAGGTATCCAAATTCTCTAGTTGATCGGGGGTGACAGCCTCATTATCTAAATCATCTAACTGATCTAGATTATCTAACTGATCGAGGGTCGCCGCCTCGTCAACCGCCTCTACCGAATCGATATCTAAATCATCTAACTGGTCTAAATTATCTAAGTGATCGGAGGTCGTCGCCTCATCAACCGTCTCTACCGAATCGACTTCAGCCGATGTGTCGGCAGTGGCCATGTCAGTCTCTAAATTTTCCAGCCCCGCTAGCTCAACCGTCAAAAAGTCTAGTGCGTCTACGGCTGCTGTTGCTTCGTCGGTTGGTGGCTGAGCTGCTTCAGGCGGGGTCGTTGGCTGGCTTAGCTCAACTGCTGCGGCTATATCTTCTGGGCCAAACAGACTTTCGTAGAGCGTATCAATCTCTTCTCGATATTCGCCAGTAGGGGCTGACGGCTCAGGCTCAAAGGCCGCTAGCTTGTCTAATGGATCTGCTGCGGTAGCTGCTGCCGGCGAATCGAGAGGGCTTTGGATGACGGTAGCGTCTTCATCGGCGGCAAAGGTGTCTGCTTCAGGCTGATCAAACTGTAGTTGCGTAATCTCCTCGTCTAGCTGGAGCAGGGTAATATCGTCATCATCGTCAAAATCAAAGTCTAGATCGAGCGAGTCTAGATCGAGGGCGGCTTCAGCGATCGCCGCCGGATCGTTCCAATCGCTTGCGGGTGGAATTTCGTCAGCTACTTCAGATTCGGCCAGTTCTGTCTGCTCACTTTGAGACATCAGCAGTCGTTGCTCGGGTTCAGGCGATCGCGCTGCCGCTAAATAAGCAGAAGCTTCCTGGCTAAGCTGCTCAGCTAGATGGTTAATCAGCGCTGAAACCACAATTTCCCCTTGCTGCCCCAGGCTGTGCATATTTTCTAGCCCTTGGGCAAGCGACGCTTGATAGCTAGCAACGCTGTTTTGCAACGCTTCAAAAACCGTCGTCAAGGTAGAGTCAAGCTTTAGCAAAAGCTGATCGCTTTGATCTTGTAACCGCTGTAGTTGGGCGAGCTGCTGACTCGAAGAAGCATTGAGTAAGGCAGTTACATCAGCGTCCGGGCGATCGCCTTGAAGCAAGCGGTCAGACTGTTGCACCGTTTGAGTCAGGCGCTGAGTCAGCGTTTCCTGCATTTGTTCAATCAGCGCTTGCAGAAACTCTGCCAGAGGCGGTTTGAGTTCATCCCTGTCTGGGCTGCGTAAACGCTCCACCTCCAAAAGCCGCACTTCTTTTAGCAAGCTGTCTCGCTGCTGCTGGAGCGCATCTACTTCTACCCGCATCGGCTGCAACATCTGCGTACGCAGATAGTCCATTTCTTGCAGCAATGCTTGCAAAACCTGCTGGGCAGAATTTTCCAGGGTCGCAGGTACACTTAGCTCAGCTAGTTCAGCCGCCTCCCCCCAGCCAGACTCAGAAGGAACATTCGCCAGCCCTGTTCGCGAGGCTAAATAGTCTCGAATTTTCTCTAAAACCTGTCGCTGTTGGCTCGCTTCACTCGACATCACCCAGGGCAGACGTGGGCTTGCCTTGCCAAGAACAGCGTCAATTTCAGCAATCAGTTGTTGAATTTGGTTCTGCTGAGAAGTCACACCGAAAACCCTGAACACAATGTCGTTAGAAAAGGCGCAAATTAAGCGATCGCCTCAAGCAGCCAGTATATGCCTATAAACATGCCCACTTGCTAAAGGTTAGCTTGCTGACCCAAGAAAATCTGTTGCTCAAAGTGTAGAGCAGGCTACCGCTAAAATGACACTTCTCAACAGATTTCTCGATTTGAGCGGTTCTAGCAACCTGCTCAAATCGATTTTGCCGCTGTCAGAAACTTATTTTTTAATAAGTTTTAACATTTTTTCGCAACGGCTCCGGCGATTGATTAAGCTGTGCCAGACCTCGCGATCGCATCTATACAGATCTGTATTCTGTATTCTGTGTTCGACAACTTTACTGCCTATTACCCTTGCCTGACGCTGCCGTTTGACTCGATTGAGTGCTCGGTTTTAGCCCCGGCCTGAGGGCAAGGATAAACGCTTGTTTCAGCAAAAAGGGGTGCTATAGTTAATAACTCCGATAAAATCAGGGAAGTGAGGCATAGCTGTGGCTAGCGATCGCCTGTCTGGGCTGTTAGGTTGGTAGCATGCCCCGTTTGTAGAGCTACAGCTAGCTAGTTGAGGCGATGCGGCCTTCACCTGCCAGTGAACCGCCAAAGTTTTGGGCTATGTGATGCAAAAGCTGTTTTTTTGAGCTTCATGGACGTTCGCTATACCTCTCGAGATCATCACATCGATAGCGCCTTAATTCAGGCGGCTCCTTTTTTTGCGGAGTTACCTCAAGAAGCCGTCGAGAAGGCAACGGCTCAAGTCGTGACGCGTCGTCACCCAGCCAATCAGGTCATTTTGCTAGAGAATGATTGGGGCAGCTCGGTTTACTTTATTTTGGAAGGCTGGGTCAAAATCCGTACCTACAACCTAGATGGCAAAGAGGTAACGCTCAATATTTTGGGCAAGGGAGAACTCTTTGGTGAGATGGCTCCTTTAGATGAAGTTCCACGCTCAACCGATGTGATTACGCTGGTACCGACGGTCATTGGCAACATGCCTGCCAACGACTTTGTTACCCTTATTCAAAGCGAACCGATGGCGGGTATTCGCTTAGCTCAGTTGATGGCTCGACGGTTACGCCAAGTCAACCGCAGACTCCGATTGCGCGAATCGGATAGTATGTCGCGGGTGGCCGATATTATTCTATTTCTGGCAGATGGTCAGGGTACGATGGGAGAGGGGGGCGTTGAAATTCCTAACCTGCCCCACCGGGAACTCAGTAGCCTCAGTGGTTTAGCACGGGAAACCGTTACGCGTGTACTCAGTAAGCTAGAAAAGAAAGAGCTGATTACGCGCAATCGAGATACTGTTTGTATTCCTGATCTAGATGCGTTAGAGCGTTTGCTAGTGTAGCCACTGGGCTTTGTTTTATTAGAAAGCTATGTCGAATTTGCCCAACGCTAGGCAGTCTTCATCAAAATCGAATGCTTCAGACTGGGAAGATGATTTAGGTCTAGATCTACCTGAGGCGATCGCCAACAAGTCTGCCAAGCGATCGCGCCCCTTACCCACCAATGGCCCGGTCGCGATGGTGGAAACCGCCTTTCTCGCCAGTACCGCCAGTTTGATCTGGTTAGTTAATTATTATTTTCCGCCTGGGCCATTGCTGCGAATTTTTTTCCCGCTACCTACGGCTTTGGTCTATTTGCGCTGGGGACACCGGGCGGCTTGGATGTCGGCGCTGGTTTCGGGTTTGCTCTTGGCTGTTTTGATGGGGCCGCCGCGGAGCGTGCTATTTGTAATGCCCTATGCAGCTTTGGGGGTACAGCTTGGCTTCATGTGGGTGCGCAATGCGGCTTGGTACAGCACAATCTTCATTGGGGCGCTGATTGGCACGCTGGGTTTTTTCTTTCGCGTATGGCTGTTGTCGATCATGCTGGGAGAAGATTTGTGGGTTTATTTGACCACTCAAATTACTCAGCTATTAGATTGGGGGCTCAATCGTCTGGTCGATTTTGGCCTGATTGGCTTAGGGACGGTAGGCCAGCCTGATTTAGGCATGATTCAGTTATTGGCAACTTTGATGGTGCTGATCAGCAGCATTCTCTATTTGTTTACAGTACATTTGGCGGCTTGGTTTTTGTTTGAACGCTTGGGCATTGCTATGCCAGAGCCACCTGATTGGGTACAGGTCTTGCTAGATGACTGAGCTGCTCAATCGCTACTGTAGCTGTAGCCATCAGGGTTAAAACACTCAAATGACTGAAAGCCGCTGCCAGAAAAGCTTTCATTCTGACCTCTGCCTTAGCCTTTTGCTTTTGACCCTATGATCCGTGTTTGCACTGAACGGCAACAGGCTACCGACTGGTTGACTCGCCATCAGGGCAAACCCCCTTTGCTTGTCTGCATTTTGGGCTTTACTGAGACAGCTTTGATCCCAGGTATTTCAGCCGCTGGCGCAACACCTGCCGATCGACGCTATACAGCGATCGCAGATGCTGAATTTCTTTATTATGGGCCGCGCCACCCTAGTGTTTATCCTCTGCCGCCGCTGATAGCAGGCGCTTCCCCCGTTTTTATTTCGAGAACTTTGGTAGCCGCTCAAGCCGTCCCGGTGCAAATCTTCAATGCTGGGTTGCCGCTTAGCCCAGCGGTTCCACATATTGACCTCAAAGGCCAACCTGCTGCTTGCTTGAGTACGGGGCAAGCAATGTCTTTTGCCCAAGTGCGATCGCTATTTCAACAAGGCTTACGCTGGGGAACACAGCTTGCGATCGACTATCGAGATCGCTATGTTGTGCTGTCGGAGTGTGTTGTCGGTGGCACAACAACCGCTTTGGCAATCTTGCTAGGGTTGGGCTTTGCTGTCGCCGGTAAAGTTAACAGCAGCCATGCTGTTTGCAATCACAGCCAAAAGCAAGATCTAGTGGCGTTAGGACTTCGTCGATGGCAGCAGTCTAGGATTAAGGGCGATCGCCTCTCAATCGACCCGCTAGCAGTGGTGGCCGCCTTGGGAGATCCCATGCAGGTTGTCGCTGCTGGCATGTGTATTGCGTTGAGTCGAGCAAGCGGTGTTTTGCTAGCAGGCGGAACTCAGATGCTAGCCGTTTATGCCCTTAGCCGTGCCATTGCGCACGACCAGCAGTTGGCTTGGCAGCCTCAAAATATAGTCGTAGGCACGACGCGTTGGGTAGTTGAAGACGCGTCAGGAGACGCCATTGGCTTAGCCAATATCGTTGGAGAGGTACCGCTACTGGCCGCCCAAATTGACTTTTCCAACTCCCGGTACAGGCAACTGCGGGCCTATGAACAGGGCTATGTCAAAGAGGGGGTGGGGGCTGGAGGCTGTGCAATGGCAGCCTATCTCTATCGGGGTTGGCAAATGTCTCAACTGCTTCAGTCAATTGAGCAGCTTCTAGATCAGCAGTCAGGTTTGCTAAACCTGAACAGCGACTAGAAACCTCAGAGCCATTATGAAGCAGCTACTTGCCGCTAAACCCTAGCCAACTTAGTGGTGGGTGCGGGTGGCTAGCAATTGTTCCTCAAGCGCAGCAATTCGGTTATAGGCAGCGGTGAGTTGAGCTGTCAGGCGTTGTATTTGCACTTCTGGCGTAATTTCTTTACCAGCGCCTGATTTTTCGGGGTTCATATAGGCATTGTCAGTCAGGATGTCTTTGTGCTTTACATCACTTGAACCAACAATACCGCCTGAGTAAGCTGAGACGGCTGGATTGATGCCAAACTGCATATTGCTCTCGAATTGAGACGAGCAAGCTTGTTGTCCCGATAAGACTTCAGCGATACGCAAATTTATTTGGTCGATCATCTGATGCAGCGCATCGACTTTGCCCGTTAAGAGGACTACCTGTTCTTGTAGCAAATCCATAAACACTTCATCCCGAACGTACTAATTCAATTCCAATTCCATCCTAGGGACTTTGCCTGAATGAGTGAGATTACCACGAGATTATTTAATGTTTGTTGATATTGATTGAATGAAAGTTTACAAGTTAGCCCATCGCGCAATCTGTGAATGATTTGGCTAGGTTTAAAGACCTATTCGTCACCTTTTTGCTTGAGTAATCCTTAAGATTAGCGTTTGAGTGAAAAAAGTTTTAGTCAACAGGAGCTATAAGCTGAAAAGCCTGTCTAGCAAGCATTAAGGCTATTTCAAGCATTGTCCTTTAAGTGCATTTAACCACAAAAGAACTATCTGCTAAATCTTTTTGCCAAGCCAGATCAGCTCAATCTGCCAATTTGGGAGATGACAACAAAATCTAGCAAAAGCCTGCATTTATCTTGGTTGCGGTGTTTATAGGTATCTTTCTGAGAAATGTCTGGCGTTAGCCTTCACTCAAAATTGCCTATCTACGGTTACATCGGGGTTTTAGTGGTGTTTCAAACCTAAACCATGAAATCTAGACAACCTTATTAGTTTTAGGTAACTGGTTGTAGATTTAGCGTCAAACTTTGCTACCAATCAGTTACCCAAAAACTGTTTTGAGAATGGTCTCAGTTGATCCCCACGTACCCTCATAGGTTTACCCATATTGGGGGGGTCAACAGCTAATTTGCAAATTGGCTATAGGTCTTTAACAACGGGGTTTTAGCCTCAGGCTGAAACAGATAAACGGTAGCTTGGGGTAGAAGCAAGTTGCGCTCTAAAATGGAGGGTATGAAAAGACGATCGCTGCTAGTTGCGACGGCTGCCTTAGCCACCAATGCTTTACTGTCTGCTTGTAGTCAGACGGATACAGATGCCCTCAAAATTGAGCTGCTGGCGAATTCGTTTCCGCCTCAGTTGCTGCGGGTTTTTCGTCAAGAGCTGCTGACGACCCAAAGCTGTGAGTTTGACAGTCAAGAGCAGATGAGCGAACTTTATGCCCAGTTGCAAAGATGGGTAAAAGTCTCTGCTGAACCGTCATCACGCTGGCCAATAAGGAGTCCGATCCGGCGTTCAACAACGCCAACCCCTGCCGATCTCGTAACGCTAGGGGATTACTGGCTCACCAGTGCTATTCAGCAAGCCCTTATTCGACCTTTCTCGGCAGCACAAGTCCAAAGCTGGCCGGAACTATCACCGCGCTGGTCTGAACTGGTCAAACGCGATCGCCAAGGTTATCTTGCCCCCGCCGGAGAAGTGTGGGGAGTTCCCTATCGTTGGGGCAGTTTGGCGTTGGTCTATCGCGATCGCCCTTTTGAATCTTTAGGTTGGCAACCGCAAACCTGGCAAGATTTGTGGCGACCCGAACTCAGGGGTAAAATTTCGCTGCCCAACCATCCCCGAATTGTTATTGGTTTGGTGCTGAAGCAGCTAGCTCAATCAGCTAATTCAAGCAACTTCGCTGCTTTTTTGCCCCAGCTAACAGCGTCGCTACAGTCGCTTCATCGTCAGGTCAAGTTTTATAGCTCTAATCACGCTTTGCAGGCTCTAGTCAGTAACGACACCTGGCTAGCAGTGGGGTGGACAACCGATGTTTTGCCTGTGATGCAGCAGTATCGCCAGCTCCGCGCCGCTATTCCCCCATCAGGCACCCTGTTAACAGCCGATGTCTGGGTGCAGCCAGCCGGGGCGATCGCAGAGACTGGCTCTGATGTCTCCCCCCTATCTGACTTAGGGCAGCAGTGGTTGGCATTTTGTTGGCGAGCCGATGTCGCCACCCAGCTCTCGCTATCCACGTATGGAGCCTCCCCTCGATTTGCCACCCGCTCCGATGCCTCACTCCCCCCAGCCCTACGCAATCATCCCTTGTTGCTACCAGGGGCAGACATTTTTGCCAAAAGCGAATTTTTACAGCCGCTACCAACCGATAGCGAACAGGCTTATGCCCAGCTTTGGGCCGAAATTCGCCAATCTAGCTAGCGGCCTCGCACGTTGCTACGTCCCAAATAATCCAAAACAATTGTGCAAGGCACAGTGGCAATCAGATCTGTGTCTGGCCACTGATTGTGATTTAAGGTTTCTAGATCGCTGTAGGCGCTAAAGTCGCAGACATTGGCACCCACTAAATTTCTGCCTGCAAAAACGCGCAGATTATAACCAAAAGATTTGGCTGAAGTGCCAAATTGGTTAACCAAAACGTAATGCTCTAAATAACTCAGCGCTTCCCAAATTTGGGCATTCACCACCAAATCAATCCGCCGAGGTTGCTGGGGGCTACCGCGAAAAGCAACCCAGGTATTGAGTAACTGAGGCGCACCCAGGCTGGTACTGGTTTGCTCTTGTTGCCACCACAGGCTAGGCGGCGTCAGCGAAGTCATAGAAATGGTATTTTCGGTAATCGCTTCGCCGCTCTCTAGCAAAGCCTCGTCAGGATCAAGGGTGAGGGGCAATTGTAAGAGGGCTTCATAGGCCGTAGTCAGGTTGGGGTTAGCTTCATCTATTGGCAACGCCTCCGCCGCCGCTGCCGCCAAAACTAGGCCAGCCACCATCATCCCTAGCCCCAAGCATTGACCCTGTCTTCCTAAAATGGCTGGGTACCGCATACCATGACTCCTTAGGCGTCAGCGGCCTTTTCTGAGTCCACCGCCGTTAAGAACAACTGCTGGCGATGAACGTGCAATAGCTGAAATGTCTGCTGCGTCACCTGTTCTAACATCGTGATCATTTGTTCAGGTCGTAGCAGCGTGCCGTCGTTGCGACAGCTGCCAACAAATCTGATAATCGTCTGATCGGCTGCAATTGGCTGCAATTTAGCAGACGCTTGCATAGCCCGATCAGGTTCCAAAAGCGATAGTTCAAACAGGCGATCGCGTAAATTTACCTGCTTGGGCTTACCTGATTTGGTGCGATGCTCGGCCCAAATTTCGGCGCTATCTTTGACAGTTTGCAACCAGACTTGCCACTGCGACAGCGAGGGCACTGGGTCAGGCGCTTGAACTAAAAGCCAGTATTCGGCTCGATCTAGAACCTTAGTAGCTGAAGGAGACTGTAGCGAAACGGTTTCTACTTGATAAATAGGCATTTCAGCGGGCAACTGAGCCTGAAGCCGCTGCTGAAATTCTGTCGGTGCCATCGCTTCGGTTAGTTCAAAGTCAACAATTTCACCTGTACTGGTTGCCCCCAAAGGCAGCGCCATCGCCGCCGAAATGCGAGGGCCGGGGTGAAATCCGCCCGTAAAGGCTAGAGGCAAAGCCGCTCGGCGCACAGCGCGATCGAGTAAACGAGCCAGATCCAGATGGCCAATTAAAGCCATTGTCCCTAACTTACCTAGCCGTACCCGTAACCGCTGGCTTCGCTGTTGAGGCGGTTGAAAATGCCCCCCAAACTCAGGAATCGCCGGGGGAGGCACAACGACATTGTGACCAAAATCGGAACCACAAACACCGCAATGGGAGCAGCCAGCAAAGGAACAATCGGCGACCGTAGCAGCGGCTAAAGCTCGTTGCAGATCTGCCTGCAACCAAGCCTTATCGATTCCCGTATCAATATGATCCCATGGCAGGGGCGCGGTTAAATCGGTGGCGGCGGTATCACCTGTCTCCATAACGTTCCATTCGCCGTTGTCTACCTGGCGATATTTCCAGGTCAGTCCGGCTTCAGCGATCGCTTGGTTCCAGGCAGCAAAAGCGCGATCAAGGCTTTCCCACCAGGAATCCATGCCTGCCCCTCGTTCCCAGGCTTTGCGTACGACAGCAGCTAAGCGGCGATCGCCACGCCCCACAAAGTCTTCCATGGCCGAAATGCGGACGTCGGTAAAATTAACCTTGACGCCTCGCAGCAGACGAAATTCTTCTTTCAGCAAAGCTTGCTTGCGCTTAAACTCAGCCGTAGATACCGAATGCCACTGAAAGGGGGTATGAGGCTTGGGCGTAAAGTTTGAAATTGTAATGTTGAAGTTTAATGGCTTGCGCTTTTTGAGATAGCACGACTGCCGCAGCCAACGCACCGTTTCAGCAATACCTAAAACGTCTATGTCGGTTTCACCCGGTAGGCCAATCATGAAATAAAGCTTGACCTTGTCCCAGCCTTGTTCATAAGCCGTTTTCACACCGCGCAGCAGTTCTTCGTTGGTTAAACCCTTGTTGATGATGTCACGCATTCGCTGGGTGCCAGCTTCAGGGGCGAAAGTCAACCCTGTCTGCCGCGTTCCGCCAATAATATGGGCGATGTTTTCGTCAAAGCGATCGACCCGCTGACTGGGTAACGACAGAGAAATATTTTCGTTCTTCAGCCGATTTTTAATTTCAACGCCAACGGCTGGTAACGCTAAATAGTCAGAACAGCTCAAAGACAAGAGTGAAAACTCGTTGTACCCGGTTGAGCGCATTCCTTGCTCGATCGCATCCATAACTGCATCCGGAGCCACATCTCGCGCCGGACGCGTCAGCATACCGGGCTGGCAAAAACGGCAGCCACGGGTGCAGCCACGGCGAATTTCAACCGTTAGGCGATCGTGAACCGTTTCTACGTAGGGAACCAGGCCAATAGCATAGTCGGGAATAGGGGTGGCTACTCGCCGCAAGATGCGGGAGGGAACGTCGTTGCGAATGGGCTGTACCGATCCATCTGCCGCCATTTGGTAAAATTGCGGCACATAAACCCCCGGTACCTGAGCCAAATCCAGCAGCAGTTCAGTACGCGATAGCCCCGCCGCTTTGCCTTCTTCTAGCACCAACCCAATTTCAGGCAGAAGTTCTTCACCGTCGCCTAGGGCAATAAAGTCAAAAAAGTCAGCATAAGGCTCTGGGTTAGAAGTTGCCGTTTGGCCACCCGCAAAAATCAGAGGCCAACTGCCCGATTCTACTTGCCAAGTTTCGGCGGCTGAGCGCTCTTGCCAGGTGAGGGGAATACCAGCTAGCGACAGCATTTCTAAAATATTGGTAGCCCCCAGTTCGTAGCTGAGGCTAAAGCCTAAAATATCAAATTCCTGCAGCGATCGCCGAGACTCTACCGCAAACAGCGGCGTTTGCGTTTGGCGCAGCTTGGCCGCTAAATCGCTGGCAGGCAAATAAGCCCGATCACACAACTGCCGGGGCTGAGCATTTAAGACGCTATACAAAATAATGTGGCCTAGATTAGACGCGCCCACTTCATACACTTCTGGATAGGTCAGCACCCAGCGAATGCTAGCTGCCTGCCAAGGTTTGTGGACGGCTCCTAACTCATTGCCTAAATAGCGAGCCGGACGCGAAATCTCTGACGTTAAAAGGGTATCAACTGCGATCGCCACAATATCTGCCAGCGAGTTGTTTGCTGAAAAACTACCCCTTCACTATAGCGGATGGCCTTGAGCTGCCAGTAACGCTGCCGTCTTTCGAACACACTAAAAACGCCTCAGCCTGAGAGCAAAGGCGCTTTTCAAAAAACATAAGCTCAAACTCAGAAATTGCTTGAGCTAGCTTTATGAGTCGTTGAAAGTGACGAGGATAGCGTCTAGAGCCAAAAACAATCTAAGGAATTAAGTCACTAAGCGGCGATCGCCATTTGCGCTGGCCGAGTTTCTAAAACCTCGAAGGCGCGGTCGAGCTGAGTGAGTTCAAACACAATCTTGATCGAAGGTGGAACAGCACAGAGGCTGAGCTGCTTACCGTTACGTCGAGCAGTGCGTAAAGCGACCACTAAAGCGGCTAGCCCAGCGCTGTCTAAAAAGTCAACAGAACTCATATCAACGATTAGACCTGTTGCACTAGTCGATAAGGCTTTAACCAGCTGATCTTGAAAGGCAGCCGCATTCGCCGCATTAAGCACGCCGCTGGGCTGAACAACTACCATAGACAAATCAGGACTCTTGATATTTTTAGTCATTTCTCCACCCAACTTGGCGACAATTTTGGAAAAGTCAAACAAAAATTCTGAAACTCTGCAGGAAAGCTACCGTAGATGCCCCGAACTTAAGACTTTTGAACTTGAGATGCCCATCTCCGCCTCCAGGGTTTGTCGAATCTTAACTTCCACCCCCGCTTCTTTAAAGTTTCCAGTAAGCGTTTTTACTTAAGGTGCTTAAGATTACAAAAGCTACGCTTTCAAAGATGTGACTTTGATCACATTCTCGTTCAGATCAAGATCACCCACTAATGACTGTTAGATCACTGGTGAGGAGCCAGCCGCCATCGACAATTTTAACTATGGACTTGCTTCCCAGATTCACTGTCATGAGTGACCTGATATGAATTCTGACTTCTCAATTCGTCGCCTTGTAGAGCGGGCTCTCTATAGTCGCAAGCTCACCCCTGACATCGAAAACGAAATCAATTATGTGCTAACTCGGCTGGGTTACGTTTCTGATGTTGATTATGAAGCTTTAGAATTACTCATGGCCGAAATGGATGCAGGTCGTATTCAGCTTGTACCTAGCGTCTAGCCCCCATCACAGATATCTGCAAGGATACTCGTCAAAAAAGTAACCTAAGGTCACTGACTGGTCTGAAATTTCTATAATAGAAGACTCATTCTTGCCAGCAACGGTACGTCTCTCTTAGCCAGTGCTAGCCAAGGGAACAGCCGTCTAGGGCGAAGCTTCGTAGTCCCCGCTAGCTTTAGGCAACTTGCTCTATGGATTTTGTTTTAGGGCTTTTGTTGCTGCTAGGTGTTTTGATCGTAACCGTTATGCAGGGAGGCAGCCTCTTAGTTCCGTTGAGCGTTGCCAATGGGGTCTTTGTTGGACTTTACTGGCGACGCGGGTTTGCGCTGGGGCAGCTTCTGCGAATGCTAGTAGCTGGGGCGAGGCAAAGCGTTGCAGTCGTCGTCATTTTGCTTTTAATTGGCCTGGTGGTTGCCACCTGGATAGCCGCCGGAACGGTACCAGCCCTGGTTTATTACGGCGTCTCGCTAATTCAGGCAGATTATTTTGTCCTTTCAGCGTTTTTACTGACGGCAGCCGTTTCTGTTGTCATTGGCACGTCTTTTGGGGCGGTTGGCACGATTGGCATTGCTTTGATGATCGTGGCGCGTAGTAGCGATGTGAGTGTGCCTTTAGCGACTGGAGCGATTATTGCAGGCGCTTATGTGGGCGATCGCTGCTCTCCCCTATCGTCTAGCGCCCACCTAGTAGCTGGTTTGACCCAAACTCAGCTTTACAGCAACTTGTACAACATGGTGTTGACTTCTCTCGCGCCGCTGTTAGTTTCAGGGTTGATTTACGCTTTCTGGCCTCACAAGGCTATTGAACTAACAACAAACCATCCGCTGACTGCTGCAATTTTGGCTCAGTTCCAGCTCGGCTGGTTGCCTTTCCTGCCAGCAGTAATTGTTTTGGGCTTGGCTAGCTGGCGAGTGCCTGTTAGGTTAACGCTGCTCCTAAGCTGGCTAGCGGCTCTGGCGATCGCGTGGCAGTACCAAGGGTATGCTCTAGGCGAACTCGTGCAGTTTATGGTCAGCGGGTATCAGCTTCCTGAACCTGCAGCGTTGCACGATGTGCTACAAGGTGGTGGGTTGCTGTCAATGGGGCAAGTGTGTCTCATGGTTCTCGCCTCTACAGCGCTGGCTGGGCTGCTGGCGGGTACTCAAGCCCTCCAATCGCTCCAGCGACCGCTATTGAAACTAGCGCAGAATGGCCACTTGTTTGCAGGAACGCTGCTGGCTGGCGTTATCAGTGCGGCCATCGGCTGCACCCAAACCATTGCCATTGTGCTGACCTATCAGCTTATGCATCAGCCCTACACCCAGGCCAAACTCAATCCACATCAGCTAGCTGTCGATATTGAAGATACAGCCGTCGTTGTCTCGCCACTGATTCCCTGGAACATTGCCGGGTTAGTTCCGGCTGCGATCTTAGACAGTCAAGCCAGCTTTATTCCCTACGCTATTTATCTGTACTTGCTGCCGCTGGCTGGACTATGGTTAAGACCAAGAAGCTGGTTTTCTTTGCCAGCAGTCAGACCACTTGGCCAATCAAAGCCCCCTCCTACTAATCGTTAGGGTTTTATGCCTCAAGACAAATCAGCCTCTTTTTGGCCAATGGTACTGGCGGGTGCAAGAGATATTGTGCCGTTGGTTATTGGAGCTATTCCCTTTGGCATTATCTTTGGGACGCTGGCGCAAACAAGTGGGCTATCAAATGGTGGCGCGATCGCCATGTCGGCTTTCGTCTTTGCCGGATCTGCCCAGTTCATTGCCTTAGGCTTGCTTTCAAGTCACACCGCCGTTGTTTTAATTTTGCTCACCACTTTTGTGGTTAATCTGCGTCACCTGCTTTACGCTGCCAGCATGGTGCCCTACGTGAAGTCGCTCTCACCTTGGGGGAAAATTCCTTTTGCCTTTTTGCTGACTGATGAAGTCTTTGCCATTGCTATCGGCCAGTATCTCCGCAGCGATCGCCAGGAAAAGTCCCATGCTTACTATTTCGGAGCGGCTTTGCTGATGTATTTCACCTGGCAGCTTTGTACTTGGGTGGGGCTGACAGTGGGGCAGCTTTTTCCCAATATTGCTAGCTGGGGCTTGGATTTTGCCATGATTGCAACGTTTATCGGCATGATTGTGCCCTATTTAGTCACGCGGCCAATGGTGGTGGCCGTTGTGGGCGCTGGGGCGATCGCTTTAATGGGGCGTGAACTGCCGCACAATTTAGGTTTACTGTTCGCTACGCTAGGGGGAATTATTTTGGGTTACTGCTGCGAAGTTTTTTGGCCTAAACCGACTGTCTCTTAACACGATGGCAATGAAGCAACAGCAATATTGTCGGCTGTAAGGGGTTCTACCGTAGCGTTTAATTGAGATAAAAAATGCATGAGCTATATCTGATTGCAGGGATGGGGATCATTACCTTTCTCATCCGCTATAGCCTAATTGCCATCAGCGGGCAGGTCACCCTATCTGACGCTTTTAGCCGCGCTCTGCGCTATGTACCGCCGACGGTGCTTACCGCCATTGTAGTTCCGGCTGTTTTAAGCCCTGATCAGAGCGTCGCTTTTGGTTTAGCCAACGCCCGCTTAATCGGAGCGCTTGCCGCGTTGGGCGTTGGGTTATGGCGCAAGCAGCTACTGTTAACGATTCTGGTGGGCATGAGCGTTTTCTTTGGCTGGCAGTGGCTGGTTTTGCCGTTGTTATAGCGAAAGGCAGAAGACTGAGGGCGCTTGTCTGGCAGCGGCCTTTAGCCGTTGAAGTGTTTCAATACGCATGGCGACAGCTATAGCGGTTTCAAGTTAATCAAGCTGGGGCCGTCGAAGCGATCGCCGAAAACATAAGTAATAAAAAATCAACATCTGCCCTAGCAACAAAATCAGCGTCAAGCGCGGATCACCTGTTTCCTGCACCGTTAACAGGGTCGGTGCCGGGACGGCAGAATCAATGCTGTTGATAAACACAACGACCAAAATATTATTAGCCGTGTGAATGCCTAGCGCCATCTCTAAGCGGTTTTCTTTCAACGTTACCAAGGCTAAAAAGGCTCCGATCGCAAAATAAATTAGGATGAGCCAAATAGCGCCGCGCTGTAGTTCTGGATTCGCCAAATGGGGAAGGGCAAACAGTGCCCCATTGATGCCAATTAAAAAAAAACTATTGCGTGAGATCAGTCCTAAAGCCTGTAGCAAATATCCTCTAAAAAGCAGTTCCTCCGCCGCCACCTGAAGCGGCGTGAGCACAAAGGCAAACGGTAAAAACCGTAGCCAATGAGTGATGGCAGCAATACGCTGGTAAGACTCGTTGTGAAATCCGTAGTCAATTAGCGAAGGAATTCCTAAAAGCAAAAACCACAAGCCAAAGCCTAGCCAAAAGCGATCGCCAGCAAATGTTCTATCCGTACTCAACAAAGACAGAAAAGGTCGCTGATGCAATCTTCGAATCACCACCCACAATCCGCCATAAAAACAAATAAAAGGCAGATTGTTCAGCACGTAAGCCGTCAGCGTGGGCGATTGCAGCAAACCCATTAGCGCTTGATCAAGATTGGTCAGCGGCACACCGGAAGCAGTGCTTTGCCAGTTTAACCAAGCGATCGCCGCGATCGCCGCGACAATTCCACCTACAACAAGCCAAGCAAATACAATCAAGGCAACGCCCAGAACATAGCGCCACCAGCGATTTTTACCTTGTTTAGCTTGATCTAGATATGATTGTCCCATGTCTGCCTGATGGCCATCCTTACTGACGAGTTAATGACAAGCCGTCTTTGATTCAATATAAGCGTTTTGGGACGCCTACAATGGGCAATAAGTGTTCCTAACAAGCTGCTGGCATCGGGTTTGGCATCAAGTCATTGGCCATTGTTGGTTTGTGGCTCTTAAATACGCGACCAAGTCCTTTGGCATACAGCATCGCTGGCAAAGCTGTAAAAAGCTAGCGGTTACAGTTGTGTTAGGCCGATCAATTGCACAGGGTGAAGGCAGTGACCCAGGAATTTCACATCTCAATTACAGCCGTCGGTGAAGAGCGGTATCTGGTGCGCACAGAACAGGTTGCTCCGGGCACTCCCCTGGCTGAAGAACAGGTGGTTTGGCCAATTGCGGATTGGTTAGAGCAAACTCAGCAGCTTATGCATGAACCTTTGATGTCTCTGTTGGAAGGTCAGCCTCCCTTTCGGGTCGCCACCCGTCCACAAGACGCTGACGATTCAGCTGCCGCTGCTTCAGTTTCAGCCAATGCACCCGGTCTGGTTATGCTGGGTCAGCAACTCTATAGCGCTCTTTTTCAAGGCTTAATTCGCGATAGCTGGCTCACAGCTCAAGGGATTGCTCAACATAGCCAGCAGGTGCTGCGGCTACGGTTGGGAATCAAAGAAGCTAGGCTGCAAAAACTACCGTGGGAGGTTCTTCACGATGGCGATCGCCCCCTAGCCACAGGTACAGATCTTACTTTTTGCCGCTATCACTCGGCCTTAGCTTCCGGTCAAGCCATCCTCAATACGTCAGCAGCGATCGCCGTTGATCCGCCATTACGAGTGCTAATGATTGTTTCAGCGCCTGACGATCAAGAGCAGCTAGCGCTCAAACGCGAAGTCCGGCAATTACAAGCCGAGCTACAGCCTGCCTCCCCAGAAACCCCTGAGCAGACTGCCGACTTTAAACCGCTGCCAATTGAAGTCACTTTGCTAGAGCAACCCGGACGAGCCGAATTAGTACAAGCCTTAGAGCAAGGCCACTTTCAGGTTCTGCATTACGCTGGTCACAGCAATTTGGGCAAAACAGGGGGCGATCTGTATCTGGTGAGTAAGCAAACAGGCTTGTCAGAACAGCTTAGCGGCGAAGATTTAGCTGGGTTATTGGTCAACAATGGGGTGCGTTTAGCCGTATTTAATTCTTGCCGTGGGGCTTATACCGAAGCAGAAGCTGAGCTAGGCGGACAAGAGCAAAACCTAGCTCAAGCGTTGATCAATCGCGGTGTGCCGGGGGTAATCGCCATGTCAGAGCGAATACCCGATGAAGTTGCCATTACGTTTACGCGCTTGCTCTATCGCAACTTGAGGCAGGGCTACCCGGTTGATCTCAGCCTCAACCGAACGCGTCAAGGACTCATTTCTGCCTATGGTTCACATCAGTTTTATTGGGCGCTGCCTGTGCTGTATATGCATCCCCGTTTTGATGGGGCGTTGACCAGTCAGCCCGTTAGCGCTGGGCTAGCTTTAGACAATCTGCTGTTTCCAGAAATGAAGGGCGATCGCGCTGATGTCTCTGCCGCCGATGCAGATACCCTCGTCGCGGCTTTAGAAGCCGACGAAGATTACGACGAAGATTTTGCCATTGTCTCAGGGTTGCTACAGCAACTCGCCCCGACAGCAGCAGTCGCTTCGTCTGCCACCGTCAGTCCTGCCGCTCACCCAGAAGCGACGGTGGCTGCGACCCCAGACGAAGCCGCTTTAATAGACAAAAGCCAGCCGACAGCCGCCGCCGTCGCAGAACAGACCACCGCTGATACCCCCTCAGCCGCTCAACTGAGTCAGCCTATGGCATCGGCCTCAGCCAGTCCGTTCTTTAAAGGCTTAACACCACTTTGGCCTCAGCCAGCCCAGCGATGGTTGCCAATTGTGGGCGCTGTTGCGTTGGTTGCAGGCATTGGTCTTGTCGGTGTGTTAACCAATCGTCAGCGAGATTCAAATCTGACAGCGGAGCAGGTTTTAGCAGATCCTAGCCTGCTTCAGAGTTTAGAGCAGCTAGACGAAACAGCCGATCCCGTAGCGATCGCCACGGTAGCTTTTAACCGCAACCTGCTGACGCCAGCGCTAGACATTGTGACAGAACTGCTAGAGCGCAACCGCCTACCAGAAGCGGAAGCAGCCCTAAAAGCCGCTTCTGATAGACAACGCCAGGAACCAGAATTTCTTTACCTTTTAGGTCGTTTGCAGTGGCAGCGATTAGCCACGCAATCTGCTGATTACAGTGCTGCTGATGCGGCTCGTTCTTGGGCAGCGGCAGTAGCAAAGCGACCTAATGAAGCGAGGTATCAGGTTGCTTTAGGCTTTGCTTACTATGATCAAGGTGAGTTCGAGCAGGCTTTTGACACCTGGGAACAAGCCATCGGCATTGATCAACAGGTTCAAAACTTGCAACCGCTGATAGCGTCTGGTAAAGACAGTGAAGCATTGGTGGCAGAGCCGATTGTGCTGAATGCCTATGCAGGGCTGGCGCTGGCGCTGGTGCAGCTTGCCGACCAGCAAGCCAACTTTGTACAGCGCGAACGAATGCTGAGTACGGCTCAAAAATATTACTTAATGGTTATTCAGGCCGATCCAGAAGCCTTTAACAGCCCTAGCGCTTTCGAGTTTGAACATAACTGGTTGTGGCAGGAGGCTGCGATCGCAGATTGGCAAAGGCTACAAGAGCGCATATTCGAATAAGGTCAGACAGCGACTCTCTGCACCAGTCGGCGTTGATGTAGTTTTTCAAGACATCAACCCCTTCATCTACTAATACTGAATGCGATCGCGATTGCTGCCTGTCGATGAGTTTTTTTCTAAAAATTCAATAATTTTGCCTGCCACATCCACACCTGTTGCCGATTCAATCCCCTCTAACCCTGGCGACGAATTAACCTCCATGACCACCGGGCCGTGGTTTGAGCGCAAAATATCAACCCCCGCTACCCGCAGCCCCATCGCCTTAGCTGCCCGTACGGCGGTACTTCGTTCTTCAGGCGTCAGCTTAATTTTAGAGGCGCTACCGCCACGATGAATATTAGAGCGAAACTCGCCCGGTGCCCCCTGCCGCTTCATGGCGGCAATCACTTTGTCGCCAACGACAAAGCAGCGAATATCCATGCCGCCCGCTTCTTTAATAAATTCTTGAACCAAGATGTTGGCATCTAAACCGCGAAAAGCTTCAATCACTGAAGTGGCCGCTTGCTTGGTTTCAGCCAGAACCACACCAATGCCTTGAGTCCCCTCTAGCAGCTTAATGACCAGCGGTGCCCCACCCACAATATCTAGCAGCCCCTCAATATCTTTAGTAGAGTGGGCAAACCCGGTCACAGGTAGACCGATTCCTCTTCTAGCTAGAATTTGCAAGCAACGCAATTTGTCCCGCGATCGCGAAATCGCTTGGGAAGCATTGGCCGAAAAAACACCCATAATTTCAAACTGCCGCACAACGGCTGTCCCATAAAAGGTTTTAGAAGCCCCAATGCGAGGAATGATCGCGTCAAAGCCTTCTAGCGGCTCTCCTGAATAGATCACCTTGGGGTTATGCGCCGTGATATTCATATAACAACGCAGATAATCAATCACCTGCATTTCGTGGCCCCGCTTTTCGCCAGCCGCTTTCAAGCGCTGTGTGGAATAGAGAGACGCTTTCTGAGAAAGAATTGCAATTTTCATTCGCTGTCTTCCTGAGTTAAACCTGATCTAAACCGATGGGGACGGGTTGCGCTTTGCAAAAATGACTGGCCTGGATCTACCGTAAATCGACCTCGCATGGCTTGCCGTCCCAAAAGCATGGGAAAGCCCATCTGGGTTCGATCGGTCAAGGTTAACTCAATTGGCCAACACTGCCCTGGAATGGCTACGTGAGTCTGAATGATAGGACGCAGTTCTGCCTGACCGCTAGAGCTGCGAACATGCCGCTGATCAAGCAGTTCAGCTTCGATGCTCAGAGGCTGATCCAACATCTGATAGTTGCCAAACACCTTAAACCGAACCATGTTGCGTCCGGCTCGGTTAAAGCACTCGATTGCTAAAGCATGGAGCGCTGAAGAACGAGCACCGGTGTCGATTTTAGCTTTAACCTTAACAATTCCTAAATCAGGAAGTTCGAGCCATTCTCGCCAGCCTAGCACTGGGAGTTCAGTTTGCTGAGAAATCGCCACAAGCTTAGCGTTGCTATAGACACTGTCCTCAGACTACATTTTTTTGGTTCTTCTGAGGCAATTGCTTGCTGCTGCGGTTAATCCTTAACTGCCAATAGCAGTTGTTGTGTATCTATACGTCAAAATAGTTCTTCCCTTAAAGAATCCATCTCGTTTATAGATACTTAATACTTATGCTTAGAAGCGCCTTTCTTAGCTTGATTCAAACTTTAATTAATCTAACCTGACGTTGAACTTTACAAAAATTTTCAATGGAAGTGTTCTTCCGAACGGTAGGTCTTACTCCAGCATTTTTCCAGATGGTTGATCTGGTAGGAACGCCAGAAACGACGGGGGTTCAGGATAGTTTTGTAGTTAGCGCTGAAGATCGGCTGCTTCAGGTATTGCCAAATAGGAAATTCCATTTTCTGATGTCTTGAAATCATTACAAAAAGCAAATTGAGAGAAGCGTGTTCATCACAAATTAGCCCTAAAGCATTAAAGAATTAATACTAGGGTTTACTCTCAGTATAAGCATGCCCAAAGCTGCTATCCCTGTACTCAGCAGTAGGGTAGAAAAATGTTTAATATTCAGAAAAAAAGTTAAAAATGGAGCTGACGGGAGTCGAACCCGTGTCCGCCCTGAGTATTAACACTTCACTCATTCACAGGCTTAGCCTCTCTAATCCTTGAGGCGGGAATTCTCATTTATCCCTGAGAATAGGATGCTCTGGTAAAGGTCTTTGCTAATGAATTCACCAGAGAGAACGCATTAGCGCATCCGTTGGGGTTAAGTCCACAGCCCTTAACGGAGTCAGACTGTGAACGCTCGCTAAAGATTTTTTAAGCTACAGCAACAGCTGCTTGCTTGCGAGCGAAAGGAACGATGTTATTCGCACTTACTTTTGTTTGAGCCTGGATTTACGAGAGGTGACTCACTCTCGGCCTGTATCACAAAGTGACTTTCGTCAAAACGTCGAAACCGTTACAGCCCCTTGTGGATATCTCTTGTGGATATCTGCTACCAGTATAGCTTAGGAGTCAATGATTGCCGAGTATCGCTTTCCGGCGCTACGGATGTAAGCCTTGCTCCCAAACGCCAATATAAATGCGATCGCGATCGTTGCGCTCAATTACACCCTTGAGAGAACCTTGTTCGAAGGTGTAACGATCGAGCTGACGAGCCTGGATCTTAGCCAGATTGCTTTGCACAACGACGGTAGCCGGGACTTCTAGCATGTCATCTAAAGTAGTTTGCATCACCGTTAGGGGGATGGTTTGGGCAAAAGCCACTTCTGTTTGACGGATTCGTCGCGAGTCGGTGTCGTAAAGATAGCCGAGGGTAATCTGCTCTGGCACAATTTCGTACAAAACGGCTTCCGTATTCGGCCAGTAGCCTCGCCGCGAAGCGTTGGGATTACCAAGTTGCTGTTCAACCTGACTTTCGGTTGCACCTACGGTAAACCCTGGAATAGGAGTGCCGGAGGGCGTAGGCTCAGCCGCAAGGGGGGGGGCCGGGGCTGAAGGAGTTTCAGTGGGGGCGGTGTCGTTGTCGAAGGTTAAAGAGTCAGCGTTGTCATCCGTCTCGGTGTTGTTGCTGGGTGGCAGTTCAGGATCAGGCGGCTGAGCAGATTCTTCGGTCGTGGGGGTTGGCTCTGCTACGGTAGGTGAATCTGGAGAACGGGTTGCGACGATGGCTAACCCACCCACCACAATGACTGAGCTAGCAATTGCACTCCACAGCAGCCAGGGAGGATGGGGCGGGGAAGACGGTAATGGGCTAACTGGCCCACGGGTAGCCGTTGCTGTATGAGGGGCAGGCTGATAAGTACTGGCAACACGAGGAGCTACGGCCATCGTAGCGGCTGAGGTGGGGCTTGGTGGTGAGTTAGCCTCAACGGCGATCGCCGCCAATATGGATTCAACCGTAGGTAGTAACTGTAGCCACTGATCAACGCTGCTGGGGCGATCTTCCGGTTCCAGCTTCATTCCTTGCAAAACAGCATAGTTGGTGGCATGCGTAATGCTAGGGTTGAGATCGCGAGGAGACGGCAGCGGTTGGCGATCGCGTAAAACTGAGGCAATCGGTACTTGGGCTGTCAGTAGAGTATAGAGCGTCGCTGCCAGACCATAAACATCGGTAGCAGGTGTTCTCTGAGCCTGAGTCATATACTGCTCAATAGGCGCATAGCCTACCGAAAGCAAACTGGTATGGGTTTGAACTTGGCCTAGCTCAAACTCACGCGCAATGCCAAAGTCGATTAAAACCACAGACTGCGTTCCCGTACGCAGAATGATATTGTGCGGCTTGATGTCTCGGTGCAACAACCCCGCTTGATGAACAGCCTTTAAAGCTGCCCCAATTTGGTGAATATAGCTAATGGCCGTGGCTTCAGGCAGGGGCGATTGAGGAAAAACAAGATCGCCTAAAGAGCGTCCAGGGATATAGTCCATCACCATAAAGGGCAGACCTGCCTCGACGAAGTAATCGCTGATTCGCACAATATTGGGATGAACACACTGGGCTAACCGCTGAGCTTCATGCTGAAATTGCTGCTTTAAAGTTTCAAAGTCAGGTGAGCTGAGGCTATTGTGATTCAGCGTTTTGATCACCACTGGCTGTCCCAGCAGGTGGTGAAGTGCCTGAAAGGTCACACCAAATCCACCTTCCCCTAAACGCTGCTTTAGCGTGTATTTACCATCCTGCAAAGTTTGCCCAACCTGCAGGTAAGGGACGCCGAATGCATTCATGAAGCTTTATTAGACTTAAATTTCAGGCTTTTCCAACGTAGCTGCATCAAAAATATCTTAATAGAATTGTTGAGCCGCGTGGCAAAACCCGCTCTCTCAGCATGGCATATAGCGGTCAAGCGCTAGGCGTTGGGGCGAATTCGCTAGAGCCAACTTTAGCTAGAAAGGCAAACAGGGCAAGCGATCGCTTGCCCTGCTTGCCCATTAAATCATCTGCAAAGATTAGTCTTAACCTAGCGCCTCTGCACCACCAACAACTTCCAAAATTTCTTGGGTGATGGCAGCCTGACGAGCCTTGTTGTAAGACAGGGTCAGGGTTTTAACTAACTCAGAAGCGTTGTCACTAGCGTTATTCATAGCCGTCATTCGGGCTGCGAGTTCGCTGGCGGCAGCTTCTTGCAAAGCCCGCAAAATTTGGTTGTTGAGATAGAGCGGCAGCAAAGCATCTAAAATTTGTACCGGATCTTGCTCAAAAATCATATCTTGCGGCAGGTTTTGCAGCGGTGATTCTACGCGTTCACGCTCCACTTGAAACTGACCGCCCCGACTGGTTAGCCGGAAGATTTCATCGTCAGCGGCTTCTAAACCTTGGGGGTCTAAAGGCAACAGAGTTTGCACAACTGGGCGAGAGCTAATCAAAGAAACAAACTTGGTGTAAACCAACTCAACGCGATCGACTGAGTTAGACAAAAAGAGTGAAAGGAGTTCGTCTGCAATGCTAGAGGCTTCTTCTGCCGTAGGAATTTGCTCTAATTCGGTAAAGGAGGCAGAAATGGGCGCGTTGCGCCGCTTAAAGTGCTGATTAGCTTTGCGGCCAACAATGACGTACTTGTAGTTGATGCCTTCTTTTTCCAGCTCTCTGGCTCGCAACTCAGCCCGTTTGATGACGTTAATATTGTAGCCGCCGCAAAGACCGCGATCGCCCGAAATAATGAGCAATCCAACAGTCTCAACTTCACGTTGCTTGAGCAGTGGCAAGTCAGCGTCTTCAAACCTGAGGCGAGTTTGTAAGCCGTAAAGGACTTGAGCCAAACGATCCGCAAAGGGACGAGTTGCCGTCACCTGCTCTTGGGCTCGACGCACCTTCGCCGCTGCCACCAAGCGCATGGCTTCAGTGATTTTGCGCGTGTTTTTAACTGACTTAATGCGATCGCGAATAGATTTAAGATTTGGCATCGGCCTTCCTTGTACCAGTGATCATCAAAGGCAGCGCTCAGTAGCGGCTAGCCAAACTTGCTAACGGCTACTGAGCAGACGCTGTACCTAGGCAGTCGCCATAAAGGCTTGCTTCGCTTCGTTGATTCCTTCTTCTAGCAAGCTAGTGCTTTCATCAGATAGCTTTTTCTCGCTTTTGATCAGCTCAGCATACTTAGGCTTGTTATTGCGGATGTATTCACGCATTTCTGCCGCAAAGCGAGAAACTTTATCTGCCGGAATTTCATCCATAAAACCGTTAATTCCGGCATAGATGATGGCAATTTGCTCTTCAACCGGTAGCGGCGAATACTGAGGCTGCTTCAGCAACTCCCGCAGGCGCTGGCCTCGGGCTAGCTGCTTCTGAGTTGCCTGGTCTAAGTCAGAGGCAAACTGAGCAAAGGCTTGTAGTTCGTCATACTGAGCCAGCTCCAGCTTGACTTTACCCGCAACCTTTTTCATTGCCTTGATTTGCGCTGCAGAACCTACCCGTGAAACCGAAATACCCGCGTTAATGGCAGGTCGCAAACCGGAGTTAAACAAGTCAGAAGATAGGAAAATCTGACCGTCTGTAATCGAAATCACGTTAGTAGGAATGTAAGCGGAAACGTCGCCTGCTTGCGTTTCAATGATTGGTAAGGCTGTCATACTTCCTTCACCCAACGCTGGGCTGAGCTTAGCAGCCCGCTCTAGCAAGCGAGAGTGTAAGTAAAACACATCACCGGGATAGGCTTCCCGTCCGGGCGGACGACGCAGCAGCAAAGACATTTGACGATAAGCTTGCGCTTGCTTGGTCAAGTCGTCGTAGATAACCAGCGTATGACGCCCTTTATACATAAAGTATTCAGCCAGCGCAGCACCTGTGTAAGGAGCCAGGTACTGAAGTGGCGCAGGGTCGTTGGCATTAGCTGCAACTACGATGGTGTATTCCATCGCGCCGCGCTCTTCTAGAACACTGACGATTTGAGCAACTGAAGAAGCTTTTTGACCAATAGCAACGTATACGCAAACTACGTTTTGGTCGTGCTGGTTGAGGATAGTATCAATCGCGATCGCGGTTTTGCCAGTTTGGCGATCGCCAATGATTAGCTCTCGCTGACCTCGACCAATGGGAATCATGGCGTCAATCGCCGTAATTCCAGTTTGTAGCGGCTCGTAAACCGATTTACGTTGAATGATACCAGGCGCTCCAGATTCAATCAGGCGCGTTTCCGAAGTTTGAATATCGCCTTTGCCATCTAGAGGACGAGCCAAAGAATCCACTACACGCCCCAAAAGCGCTTCACCTACTGGAACTTCAGCGATACGCCCAGTAGATTTTACAGAGCTACCTTCTTGAATATCGCGGCCACTGCCCATCAATACCGCACCGACATTGTCCTCTTCTAAGTTGAGGGCAATACCCACAGTACCATCTTCAAATTCCAGCAGTTCACCCGCCATAGCCTTGTCTAAGCCATAGATACGAGCAATACCATCCCCTACTTGAAGGACGGTTCCGACGTTGGAAACTTTAATCTCCTGGTCGTACTGCTCAATCTGCTGTCGAATGATGCTGCTAATTTCGTCAGGTCTAATGCTTACCATGGAAGTTGCTGAATCTCTAAATAAACAGTGAGTAGGTTATCAAAGCCTGAGCCGACAGCACTAGGCTGCTGAGCTGCTGAGCTGCAATCCAATCCGACGAAGTTGACTACGAAGACTGGCATCCACTACTTGTGAGCCAACCTTGATAATGACGCCCCCTAGCAGATCGGGATCAATTTTGGTTTCTAAGTCAACGCCTCGGGCATTGGTCATCGACAAAACTTTCTGACGAACGGACTCTTTTTGTTCTTCAGTGAGTTCGATTGCGGCTGTCACCTCAGCCAAAACAGTTTGGTTCAAATCGCGTAGCAGTGACTGGTATTGCTGCAAAACGCCTGTCAATAACGAAATACGACCGCGATCGACTAGCAGCATCAGAAAGTTCAGCATGTAAGGATGAAAGCTATCCGAAACCACCTGACGCAACACCGCCTTCTTAGCGTCTGCCCCCACTAAGGGGCTAGCCAAAAACTGCTTCAGTTCTTCGGACTCGTCTAGAAGCGAGAGGAAGTTCGTGGCGTCTTCACCAAAGCGATCGGTTAAACCCTGATCCTTAGCCAAAGACATTAGCCCTTGCGCGTAGGGATCAATAATTTCTAAGTTAACTAGGCTACCACTCATTAACGACCTCCCAACAGTGCAATACTCTTATCCACTAGCTGTCGCTGAACGTCGTCGTTGAGCCTTTCAGAGAGCCGATCTTCCACTCGCTCCATCGCTAGCCTAGCGACTCGCTGCCGCAATTCGCGCATGACCTTTTCTTGCTGAGCAGACAAATCTTGTTCCGCTGCGACTTTTAAGCGCTCCACATCTTTGTCTGCCTGCTGCAATATCTCTGCTCTGGCTCGCGTGGCGTTTTCTTCAGCCCGCGCTTTGATTTGCTCTGCTTCAACTTGAGCTTGAGCTAACTTTTGCTGTTGCTCTGCTAAAGCTGAGGAAGCTTCTTGCTTACGCTTTTCAGCGGCTTTAATAGCAGCTTCAATTTCTTGCCGACGAGTTGCTAGCGTATTCCCGAGAAACTTACTGCCAAAGTAAAACAGAACACCAATAATAATTGCGAGGTTGATTAAATTCGTCTCTAGCAGATCGAAGTTCAACCCTATCCCACCTTCTTCGACAGCCAGCAACTTGAAAAAAATTATACTGTCCATCACTGACCCACGCTGCCTACCACAATCGAAGTCTTTTCAAATAGATCAAAATTGGCAGCTTGCAGCTTAACTCAAGGCTCGTATATCTCTGCAAACTACTCACATTCAACTTTTAGCTAGGCGGAAACCCCAGACAAAAGCTTATTCAAAATCTGCTGACTCAGTTCGTCAACTTGGTTCTCAAGGGCTGTCATAGCTGCCGCTTTTTGCTCGTCAATTTCTTGCTGAGCTTGCTCTCGCTTCGCCTGAGCTTCCTGCTGGGCAGAAGCAAGTTTAGCAGCTGACTGCTTTTGGGCTTCTTCGCGAGCGCTGGCAATGATGGCTTGAGACTGGCGACGAGTGTCTGCTAGCTCCTGCTCATACTGCTGGGCTAAACGCTCAGCTTTTTGCAAACGCTCTTCGGCCTCTGATTGACTCGTGCGAATATAGTTGTCACGCTCATCAATCGCATTCCCTAAAGGCTTGTAGAAAACAGCATTAAGAATGACTGCCAAAACTACAAACTGTACAGCAACAAGAGGAAGCGTGGCATCAAAATCAAATAGACCGCCTCCCTCAGCAGCAGCTTCAACTGCCAGTAGCGTTATCCAATATGTCATAAGTGAATGCCCTCGCTGCAATAGAGGGGCCTGAGAATCAAAACGTTGACTGTTGACTAACAGAGCTAGAGGAAGTTGGCTAGCAACTCCCTCTCGATTAGGATGACGTCTTAGCTAAAGGGGTTAGCGAAGAGTAGAACCAGCGCTACCACCAGACCATAGATGGTCAACGCTTCCATAAAAGCCAAGCTGAGCAGCAGGGTGCCGCGGATCTTGCCTTCAGCTTCAGGCTGACGAGCAATCCCTTCTACAGCTTGACCAGCTGCATTACCCTGACCAATTCCAGGGCCAATAGCTGCTAAACCAACTGCTAAAGCAGCCGCAACAACAGAAGCACCAGCAACAATAGGATCCATGTGTTCCTTACCTCAAATGAAAATTGACAGACTTAAAACAAATTTGGAGAGAAATGAGGCCAGTTAACCTCGCTATATTAGGCTTTTCGCCATAGCTGATGATTTGCTCAGGACATAACATCCGCCATCAGCTAACTGTCAACTGAGTGATTTACCATCACTCATGCTCTTCTGCACCATGCCCTTCTATTGCCTCACCAATGTAGGCCGCCGCTAGCGTGGCGAAGATTAACGCCTGGATCGCACTGGTGAAAAGGCCCAAAGCCATGACAGGTAAGGGTACAAATAGGGGTACCAGCAATACCAAAACGGCCACGACAAGCTCGTCTGCAAGAATGTTGCCAAACAAACGGAAGCTCAGAGAGAGGGGCTTGGTGAAATCTTCAAGAATATTGATCGGCAGCAGAATTGGAGTTGGCTCAATGTACTTGGCAAAGTAGCCCAAACCCCGCTTGCTAAAGCCAGCGTAGAAGTACGCCACCGAAGTCAACAAAGCCAAAGCTACCGTTGTATTGATGTCATTGGTAGGGGCAGCAAGTTCACCTGCTGGCAAGTGAATGAGTCGCCAAGGAACCAACGCTCCTGACCAATTGGAGACAAAAATAAACAGAAAGAGGGTGCCGACAAAAGGAATCCAGGGGCGGTATTCTTTTTCGCCAATCTGGTTCTTTGCGAGGTCGCGAATGAACTCCAGCGCATACTCCATGAAGTTCTGCAGACCCGAAGGAATTCTTTCAACTTTCCGAGTTGCTAGTAGGGATGCAATCACTAAAACTGCAATCACAAACCAGGAAGTCAGAAATACCTGACCATGCACCTTCAGATTGCCAATGTGCCAATAAAGATGCTGCCCTACCTCTAGTTCAGCCAAAGGCAAGGGAGATACACGCAATAAGGGAGTCAATATCTCCATAAACTTTAAGATTTCCGTAGGAATCTGCAGATAAAAAGGATGCTAGACTACCGGAAATTCAACTATTCCGATGTCAGCGCGGCCCAAACCGTGTAGCCCAGCAAAGACCCCTTGTAAGTTAAGAAGCCTAAGAAAATAGGCACGATTTCTAGCTGATTAAGCTGAGTAGCAATGACCATTAGCCCGATAAAGAGCGCCAGTCGTCCACTACCGAGTCGCTGCTTCTGGCGACCTAGCTGTGCCACGCTTTTAGCCAACATCCTCAAGTAAACCACACCTGTGCACGCTCCGATTAGATAATTCAGAGCAATGTGCAAAGAATAAAAGAACCAGACAAATCCAAAGATAATTCCTGACAACAGCAGGGTGTACCATAGCAAACCCTGTTGTAGCTGGTAGTACTCTTGCATGGATTCGCTCGGCTGGGTTGAGGTCAGCTGAGTTTCTGCGTCTGATGCTTGAATGGAATCCACTTCAAGAGACTCTTTGGACGAACTCACAAATTCCTATTCCTTGCTGGCGCAAAAGCTTTAGCCAACCTTCAAGCCAGAGCAGATCATATCACGGCAATAATACTTAATGGAAATTCAACGGAAATTCAATGGAGGATTTTGCCAGTTATTTTGCGTTGACCCATGGCGCGATCGCTTATTGCGGCTTAAGGATGATCAGTTGCTTGGCTTGGAGCTGACGGATGGTTTCGAGAGGTGTTGAGAGACGCTGGTGGAGTTGGGCGACGGTTGCTTGCTCTTGGTTTTGATCGCAAGCTTGCAAGAACTCAAACTCCGGCTGAGATAGCTTAGTAATTTGATAGTCGTAGTTAAAAACAGAATGGCTCGGCCAGCCTTCCATACAAGGATGGCGTTCGGGGATGGCGTTGAGAAGCTGAGCCTCTGCTTGCCAATCTAGACGCGGCAGGGGCGGACGACTGAGGAAAAATTCGTAGTGGCTAATATCAGGATCGAGCAGTTCAATTAGGCGGTATCGTTGGCGATCGCTGAGCGTTTGTAGACGCTGCATCAGCTCTGGAGCCTTTTCCAGTAAGCGTTCAACTTGCCAGTATTGCGGATTGGAAAAGCCAACAAAGTCTAAACCGGAAGCGTCAATTAGCTGAAAAAGCGTATCAATTGTGTAGTCAATCTCCTGCGGATGTACATACATATCGGCGAAGCATTCGTCCCGCTGATTTTCCATTGACCAGCGCTGTCGTTCTCGTTGTACGAGTCGGTTGTTTTCGGGTAAGGCCGCAAAGACCTGGCGACCAACGTTGACGCCATCCCGGTAATCGCCTCGGCGATCGCCTTGTAAAAGGGCAATTGCCTGCTGCATAAGGCTAATTTCCCAGCGTCCTAAAGCGGCATAAACAAAGATATGCATTAATCCGCCTGGAGATAATTTAGGGGCGATCGCTTGAATTCCCCGAATCGGATCCGGTAGATGATGCAGCACGCCAACGCAGTTAATCAGATCAAACTGACCTGGAATTTGGGCAATGTCATAGAGGCTGAGGTTATGAAATTCAACGCGATCGGCTCCAGAACGACGGCAGCGTTCGCGAGCAATTTCAATCGCAGCAGCGCTGAGATCAACCCCAACCACCTCGGCTTCAGGATTGAGATGGACTAAATATTCAGTCCCGACCCCCGTACCGCAGCCCACATCCAGGATCCGAATACGGGACGTAGGCGGCTTCTGTCCGGTACAAAAGGCATAGGCAGCCAGCCAGTTCCAGCGCCAGTTATAGCCTGGAGGCGGCTCGTCTAAAATCGGTTCTGGCGGAAAGGGATAGGTGTTGTAAAGCTGAGCAACGCGATCGCTAATTTGATGGGCTTTCAATGCTTCCATGCTGACTTCGAAGGCTTATTGACTAGAAAGTTACAGACGCTCTTTAAATCAGGCACCTCCTGAGGCTGCCTGAAAATTATCAACATACTTTTGAGGAGGAACTGGCCAAGCATTCTGGTTCATTCATCAAAGCCAGTTCCAACCCTCTGCTTGTGCAAATGGGCTTTGCTTGTAATAAAACGTTAAAAACGCTGCTTTCTATTACAACGACGTAACAAAACTTATCTTTTTTCTCAGATGGTTTCCACTATCTCCTATGATCGCCTGAAGAAGTTAAGAACTGAGATGTTACACACTTTTTAATAAACCGTTGTGACATCCCGAAACGTTTTAATCTGAAACCTAGATAAATAATTTTAGGTTGATCCTGACTAACCAATTCCACGCTTTACAAACTCAAAGACGGTACGGGCGTATTGCTCTTATGGCCTTTTGGGAGGTGGCATGGAATCGCAAGGCAGGTCTGAAATGCAGACACTAGTTGAGAAGGGAGCCTTTGAGATCTAATGAGTGTTACAGCAAGCGGTGGAAGCTCTGTTGCGCGGCCACAACTCTATCAGACTCTTCCGGTCGCCACGATCTCCCAAGCTGAGCAGCAAGATCGCTATATCACCCGGGGTGAGCTGACGGAGTTATCCAACTTTTTTGAGTCAGGCGCTAAGCGTTTGGACATTGCCCAAACGCTAACTCGCAAGTCAGAGCTAATTGTGTCTCAGGCGGCCAATCGTATTTTTACGGGCGGATCTCCGTTGGCTTATCTGGAAAAGCCAGAGGAAGCAAGCGCACCTGAAATGACGCGTGGGGGTGCCGTTTTAGATGATAGAGAAGCCGCCAGGTTGGGAACTGCAACCTATGTTGACAGTGGCGGTGGCTTTTTTGAAGGGCTGCGATCGCTCTTTAGCGCTAGCAGTTCAGGCCCTATTCCGCCCGGTTTCCGGCCTATCAATGTCTCGCGCTACGGCCCTAGCAACATGCAAAAGTCGCTGCGAGATTTGAGCTGGTTTTTGCGCTATACGACGTATGCGATCGTAGCGGGTGACCCCAACATTCTTTCGGTGAATGTACGCGGGTTGAGGGAAATCATTGAAAATGCTTGCTCTAGCGCTGCTACCACCGTAGCTTTGCAAACTATGCAGCAAGCAGCTTTAAGCTACTTTAAGCAAGATCCAGAAGCGCAAGAAATCGTAGCCCGCTATTTTGGCGTCGTTATTTCTGAGTTTAAGGCTCCCACCCCTTCTAACAAGCTGCGCCAACGTCCTTCACCTGACCTACAGGGTTTACAACTGCCTCAAATTTATTACAACGCTGCCGAGCGGCGTCCCGTCTATGCCATGAAGCCGGGGCTTTCCGCCAGCGAGAAGAACACTATTGTTAAAGCGGCTTACCGTCAGGTTTTTGAGCGAGACATTACCCGCGCTTATTCTCTTTCAGTTTCAGACTTAGAATCTAAGGTTAAAAACGGCGAAATCTCCATGAAGGAGTTTATTCGTCGCTTAGCTAAGTCGCCGCTTTACCGCAAAAATTTCTACGAGCCTTACATCAATAGCCGAGCTATTGAGCTAGGCTTCCGGCATATTTTAGGGCGTGGCCCTAGTTCTCGCGAGGAAGTGCAGAAATATTTTTCTGTCATTTCAGCTGGGGGCTGGGCGGCTTTTGTCGATGCGCTGGTGGATTCTAAAGAGTATGCTGACTACTTCGGCGAAGAAACAGTTCCTTACATTCGCGGTTTAGGCCAAGAAGCTCAAGAATGCCGCAACTGGGGTGTTCAGCAAGACTTATTCAACTACAGCGCCCCTTTTCGCAAAATTCCTCAGTTCATTACGCTGTTTGCTAGTTACGAACAGCCGCTACCGGATCAACACCCCTACGGTTCAGGTAATGACCCGCTAGAAATTCAGTTTGGCGCTATCTTCCCGAAAGAAACCCGCAATCCCAGTACCAGCCCAGCACCGTTTAACAAAGATACTCGCCGTATCTTGATTCATCAGGGTCCTGGCATCAACAATCAGCTCAGCAATCCCAAAGCTCGAGGCGAGTTCCCAGGTAGCTTAGGCCCGAAGGTCTTCCGTTTAGATCAGCGTCCCTTCTCCGGCATTAACTCCAAGGGTAATAATGCTCAAGGCGTTAAGTTTTCTGAAAGCTCGACTCAGAAAGTGATCAAAGCGGCTTATCGCCAGGTTTTTGGTCGCGATGTTTACTCCGGTCAAGGGGTTCGCGTAGCCGAAATCAAACTGGAAAATGGCGAGATTACGGTACGCGAATTTGTGCGGATGCTAGCGAAATCCGACACTTTCCGTAACCTCTACTGGTCTTCTATGTATGTCACAAAGGCGGTCGAGTACATCCATCGCCGCTTATTGGGACGACCGACTTATGGCCGCAAGGAAATCAACAGCTATTTTGATACCTGTGCGAAGAAGGGCTTTTATGCGCTGATTGACGCCATTATCGACAGCAAAGAGTACGAAGAAGCCTTTGGCGAAGATACAGTTCCCTATGAGCGCTATCTAACGCCAGCAGGTCTAGCCATGCGATCGCTGCGACTTGGCGCTATTCAAGAACGCGGCAGCAGAGTTGAGCCAGAAACCACACCGCGCTTTATTGAGCTAGGTACGGTGACTGAAAGCAGAAGTATGCCCGATGTGCGTACGCGGATTAAGCAGGGCGTTAACCGTCAGCGTCAGCAAACTAAGATCTTTAAGCTGACTACCCTTGCTGATAAACCCGCTCTGCAGCAGGTGGTTCAAGCTGCCTATCGCCAAATCTTTGAACGCGATATTGCACCCTATGTGGTGAAAAAGCAGTTCACCGAACTGGAGAGCAAGTTAGGCAACGGAGAAATCAACCTTAAAGAGTTTATTGAAGGTCTAGGTTGTTCTGAACTTTACCTCAAAGAGTTCTACACGCCTTACCCCAATACGCAGGTGATTGAACTGGGTACCAAGCACTTCCTAGGGCGTGCGCCTCAAGATCAGGCTGAAATCCGTAAGTACAATCAGATTTTGGCAAGTGAAGGGATTAAAGGCTTCATTTTTGCCATGCTGAGTACCCCTGAGTATGCCGAATACTTTGGTGAAGACACAGTTCCTTATCGCCGCTTCCCAACGCTGCCAGCAGCTAACTTCCCTAATACCGAGCGGCTTTATAACCGTTTGACCAAGCAAAGCAAAGACCTAGTTGTCCCTAGCTTTAGCCCGGTCAAGCCAGATATGGATGCGGCTAATATGCCCATCATGGCTAAAGCGCTTGCCGATGGTGCAGCTCAAGCCAAACAGCAAGAAGCAATGGTAGCGGGTGTTGGCCGTTCGGTGGCAGCGGTGGCTGTCGAGTCGGTTTCTGCCCCTGCTAGTACGCGAGTTTATCGGCTCTCTGACTCAGGGCACAACCTAGAAGCCGTGCTCGAAGCGGTTTACCGACAAGTTATGGAAGTCGCTGCGGGTGAAATTCCGGCTGCGCTAAAACAGCCTGAGCTAGAAGCCCAACTGCGATCGCGCCAAATCAGCGTTCGTCAGTTTGTGCAGCAGTTGGTTAGCTCCGATGCTTACAACCAGCGGTTCTGTCAGCCCTATCCGGTGGCTAAGCAGGTCGAGTTTCTCTATCGGCATCTGCTAGGGCGATCGCCCGCCCAGGCAGACGAAGTCGCCAAACTTCAGCAGCTTATTGCTGAGCAAGGCTTGGCTGCTGCCGCTGCTAGCCTGGTTCAGGGAACTGAGTACAATCGCTACTTTGGTGAGCAGGGAGTGCCCTACAAACGCGTTAATCTAGCTTCTAGCTAGCTTTGGGCCAACTTTTCAACAGGCAAGGGTTATCCGGGATAGCCCTTGCTTTGTTTGCCTTGGCAAAATGATGCTGACGCTAACTCACAGCGACCTTCAGCTATTGAAGTGACTCAACGCTGGGGCTATAGCGCTACAAAGACTTGTGCAGCGATCGCGCGTTGAGATGGATTCAACACGCGATCGCTTTTGCCGTGGCACTCGTCTCAACAAGTTGTTACAAAAACAAGCCACAACTAGCGAGGGCAGAAGTTCAGCAAAGCTGAGGAGTAGTATTACAAAATGTTGCGCCAACTCTAAGAAGCATGGCTCAATACCGGAAAATATTTGCGGAAGGTTGCTGAGCCTCGTGAGCTAGATTGCTCCGGTATCTCTGTGGCCTCCACGGAGGATCTGGCACTATACGGTGCGTATTTTGAAGCCCAGTCAGACAGACTTTCAAAAAGTTCTATCCATACTGAGCTTTGCAAGCGTAGCGGACAAGGATCAGCCCTTTACATCTGTTGAACACCAGTGCAATCTGGCCTGGTTACATTCTTCTGGAGGAATCCATCAATGAGTATTGTCACGAAGTCAATCGTGAATGCAGATGCTGAGGCTCGTTATCTCAGCCCTGGTGAACTAGATCGGATCAAGTCCTTTGTGACGTCCGGTGAGCGTCGTCTGCGCATCGCTCAGGTACTAACTGAGTCTCGTGAGCGCATCGTTAAGCAAGCGGGTGATCAGCTCTTCCAGAAGCGCCCTGACGTGGTTTCTCCTGGTGGTAACGCTTACGGCGAAGAAATGACCGCTACCTGCCTGCGGGATATGGATTACTATCTGCGTCTAGTCACCTACGGCGTTGTTGCTGGTGACACCACACCTATTGAGGAAATCGGCCTCGTAGGCGTTCGCGAAATGTACAACTCTCTTGGCACCCCCGTTCCGGCGGTAGCTGAGTCTATTCGCTGCATGAAGAGCGTTGCCTCCTCTATGTTGTCTAGCGAAGACGCTGCTGAAGCATCTGCCTACTTCGACTTTGTTGTTGGCGCAATGCAGTAAGTCTCTCCGTTCGCAGAGACAGATTGTTATTTTGAGAATCGGCTATTAAGGAAGCAAAAACATGCAAGACGCAATTACTTCTGTAATCAACTCTTCTGACGTTCAGGGCAAGTATCTGGACAATTCCGCCATGGATAAGCTCAAGGCTTATTTCCAAACTGGAGAGTTGCGTGTTCGTGCAGCAACCACCATTAGTGCTAATGCAGCTGATATCGTTCGTGATGCAGTTGCTAAGTCCTTGCTGTACTCCGACATCACTCGTCCCGGCGGTAACATGTACACCACCCGTCGCTATGCTGCTTGCATTCGCGACTTAGACTATTACCTCCGTTATGCGACCTACGCTATGCTGGCTGGCGACCCCTCCATCCTTGATGAGCGGGTTCTAAACGGTCTGAAGGAAACCTACAACTCCCTAGGCGTACCCATCGGTGCAACCGTTCAAGCCATCCAGGCAATGAAAGAAGTGACTGCTTCTCTCGTTGGCGCTGATGCAGGTAAAGAAATGGGTGTTTACTTCGACTACATCTGCTCAGGTCTAAGCTAAGACTTCTGAGTCTATTCTGTGCTATCCACAGACTGACTAAGAGCGACGGAAGTCTGGGGTGAGTGTTGAGTTGTCAAAAGCTTGTTTGACCTTGTTGCAGATAAGTTCTGATTGCTTAGCGTTGGCTCTCGACTTCCGGCTCTTTTGAAGCAAGCTTTCTCAAACGGCTAATAGCGATCCAATCGATTGAGTCTTCGCTGTTAGCGCTTTAAGGTTGAATCATTGATATCAAGCATTGAGGCTCTAAGATCGGCCCGCTTAAAATCTTTCATTTATCTACAACTGTTGACTAGGAGAGATCCTCACTATGCGAATGTTCAAAGTGACTGCCTGCGTTCCGAGTCAAACTCGAATTCGCACTCAGCGGGAGCTGCAAAATACTTATTTCACTAAGCTAGTTCCCTATGCCAACTGGTTTCGTGAGCAGCAGCGGATTCAGAAAATGGGTGGCACCATCGTTAAGGTCGAACTAGCAACTGGTCGCCCCGGCATGAACACAGGCTTACTTTAAGGGATTAAAACACAGTTGCGATCGAGGCTACGGGGCACCGGGGCCTCTTTGGCTTTTAAAGCAACGTTATTTCTTCAGGCCGGACAATTTTCTGGCAATGGCTTCGATATACTGTTTCTTAACTTTTAGTGGCCTAAACCCGTACTCGATTGAAGTTGAGTCAACTTACTGCCTTTTTTAATAGCTCTGTTCAGACTTGGGCCAGAGAGGCCAGACTTTTGCGCTGGCTAACGTTCCTTTGGCTGGTAGTGGGTCTAGCAGTTTTGTACTCAGCTTCTTATACCGTAGCCGACGCCGACTATGGGGATGGGCTACGTTACTTCAAGATTCAATTACTTTGGATAGCCATTGGTTTAGTTGGCTTCCAAGTGGTTGTACAGACTTCCCTGCAACGGCTAGTCAAGATCTCAGGTCTGATTTTGCTACTGTTGCTCAGCCTAATTTTAGTCACCCTGATGCCTCAGTTGGGGGTTACGGTCAATGGCGCAACCCGTTGGCTATCTTTAGGCCCTTTTTTAATCCAGCCTTCTGAGTTACTCAAGCCGTTTTTGGTGCTGCAGGCGGCTCGTTTGTTTGGCCAATGGCATCGAGTCTCGTGGGTCAATCGCTGCCTTTGGCTGGGCATTTTTGCAGTTGTGGTTGGCTCGATTTTGCTACAGCCTAACTTGAGTACAGCCGCTATCTGCGGTATTGTCCTTTGGCTAATTGCACTGGCAGCGGGGTTGCCCTACTTACCTCTGATTTTGGTGGCCTGTAGCGGTGTAGGGCTGGCAGTTGTCAGCATTAGCATCAAAGCCTATCAGCGGCAGCGAATTATTTCATTTCTCAATCCCTGGGCTGATCCGACCCAGAGTGGCTACCAGCTCGTACAAAGCTTGCTAGCAATCGGCTCAGGGCAGCTTTGGGGAAGCGGATTTGGCTTGTCGCAGCAAAAGCTCTTTTATCTACCCATTCAATACACAGATTTTATTTTTTCGGTTTATGCCGAAGAGTTTGGTTTTGTCGGCTGTATTGCTCTGCTGGGGTTGCTGGCGGTATATGCAGGGCTGGCTTTGGCTGTCATTTTGCGGTGTAGTCATCCTATTTATCGGCTGATTGCGGTTGGCGCGATGGTATTGCTGGTAGGTCAGTCGCTACTTAATATTGGTGTTGCCGCAGGAGCCTTGCCGACAACGGGTTTACCCTTTCCCTTCTTGAGCTACGGTGGCAGTTCAATGATCTCTAGCTTATTAACAGCGGCGTTGTTGATTCGGGTCGCCAGAGAAGCAGGCGAAGCCCAAAAAGTCGTTGATTTGACGACTTGGCAGGCAAAGCGATCGCGGACTCCCCTTGAACGTTCAGCGAAGCGAAATCTTTCGTCGTAGCCTATCGCTGAAACAACCGGGTTCGCTCGATAGAATAAAAGATAGCGTTGTTACATCAGCTGATCAGAATCTACGCATGACTGAGGCGCTTCAGGCTTATTTATACCAGCTAAGCCAAATGGCTGACCATCTGGTCAGTGAGCAGTTAGGGCATTTATCGCTGCTGAGTATCGGCATTATTTTTACCGCTGGGCTGCTGACAAGTCTGACCCCCTGTATGCTCTCCATGCTACCCATCACTGTGGGGTACATGGGATCCTACCAAACAGAAAATCGCTGGCAAGCAGCCGTACAGTCTATTTGGTTTGCGCTAGGGTTGGCCACGATGCTGGCTGGCCTGGGGATTGTCGCTGCAGTCTTTGGCAAGGTCTACGGGCAGGTGGGGATTGGCCTGCCGATTATTGTCAGTCTTGTAGCCATTTTAATGGGACTTAACCTGCTAGAAGCCTTACCTTTACGGCTACCCTCATTAGGGGCTACTGAGTTGGTGCAAAAAAATTTGCCTCAAAGTCTGAAGTCGTATCTACTAGGTTTGACCTTTGGGTTGGTAGCTTCTCCTTGCAGCACACCCGTTTTGGCAACACTGCTGGCTTGGATTTCGGGAACAGGCGATCCGGTTTTGGGGGCGGTTTTGCTGCTGGCCTATACGGTAGGTTATGTGGCTCCTTTGGTGCTGGCGGGTACCTTTACCGCCACCATCAAAAAACTTTTAGAGTTACGTCAGTGGTCTGGTTGGATTACACCTGCTAGTGGTGTCTTGTTGATTGGGTTTGGTGTCTTTTCCTTACTCAATCGGGTGTTGCCAACGGGCATTTTGTAGATCTATTTTGATGAGCGTCTAAACATGCCTGTAGAAAAGACCTCTCCTGCACTTATGGCTCGGCTAGGGGGAGGAATTAAGCATTATTTTCGCCGGGAACTGCTGCCGCTTTTAGCCGATTTGCGCCTAGCGATCGCCCTATTGCTAGCGATCGCCCTATTGAGTATCGCTGGAACAGTGATTGAACAAGGGCAAACCTTGGCTTTTTACCAGGCCAACTATCCCGAAGATCCTGCCTTATTTGGCTTTTTAACCTGGAAGGTACTCTTGGGCATAGGGCTTGACCATGTATATCGTACCTGGTGGTTTTTATCGCTGTTGATTTTGTTTGGCGCTAGCCTCACCGCCTGTACCTTCACTCGGCAAATTACGGCTCTGCGATGGTTCTCTCGCACCTGGAACTTCTATACCAAACCGCGTCAGTTTACCAAACTAGCCCTCAGCAGTGAACTACCGGGTGGCTCGCTTTCAGCCCTCATACCCTTATTAGAAAAACGACGCTATCGCATCTTTCAGCGAGATAATGCCCTCTACGCCCACAAAGGTTTAGTGGGTCGCATTGGCCCAATTGTGGTACATGCCAGCATGTTGCTGATTTTGCTGGGCGCTATTTTGGGGGCAATGACCGGATTTTTTGCCCAAGAGATGGTTCCTAGCGGTGAAACTTTTCAAATTCGCAATATCTTCGATGCAGGCCCTTGGGCAGCAGCGCAAATTCCCAAAGATTGGTCGGTTAGAGTAAATCGATTTTGGATCGATTACACCCCCGAAGGCGGCATTAACCAGTTTTATTCTGATCTCTCTGTCCTGGATCAAGCGGGAGAAGAGGTCAAAAATAAGACCATTTTTGTTAATCAGCCGCTACGTTACCAAAATGTAACCCTCTATCAGGCTGATTGGAGCATCGCCGCCGTCAAAGTTCAGCTCAACAACAGCCCTGTCCTAGAGTTTCCCATGGGGCAGCTTGATACGGGCGGTGCAGGCCGACTCTGGGGTACCTGGGTACCTACCCGACCTGATCTAAGCGACGGGATTTCACTAATTGCTAAAGACTTACAGGGAACACTACTGGTTTATAACAACGACGGGCAGTTAGTTTCTACCGTCCGTAAAGGCATGTCGGTTGAGGTCAACGGGGTCACGCTGGCGGTTGTAGACTTAATTGGCAGTACAGGCTTGCAGATCAAAGCCGATCCCGGAATTCCCCTGGTTTATACAGGCTTTGGCTTGCTCATGCTTGGCGTGTTGATGAGCTATGTATCTCACGCCCAAATTTGGGCGCTAGAAACAGAGGTGGGACAGCTTTTTGTCGGAGGTCGGACCAATCGGGCACAGGTAACGTTTGAGCGAGAACTGATTGGGATATTGGATCAGCTGGCTCAGCCCGAATTAGCGACTTCTCATGAAGACAGAAAATTGTCAGCGTCGGCTTCGGGGAGCAATCCCTAAATCTAGTTCGTCTGTATTTGAGCAGCGAAGTGTTAAGGTTTGGTAAAAGCAATTGGGCAGACATCCCACTTTGTAGTTCAACCTTGAGGGCGTCTTTAAAGTTTCCGTGTCGGTGGCCTCGAATTGCTGAATATTTAAGTTAGTGTCTTGTGACAGCATCGCTAAAATTGGGCAGTCTAGGTAGAATCACGCTAGCCGCTAAACCTATCGCCAGTCAGAGCAGAGTGTTCATGATATCGAGTAGACTGCTAGAATAGCGGGGATCGTTCCTTCACAGTACGTTCGGAGTGAATGTTCATGGAGCCTGTATCCACAGAAGTGGTCCAGCAGGTGGCTGAATATTTCAGCATTCTTAGCGAACCGATGCGTTTGCGACTGTTGAATCTGCTACGCCATCAAGAAAGGTGTGTTCAAGAGCTAGTTGAGGCGACAGAAACCAGTCAAGCCAACGTTTCTAAGCATTTGAAGGTCATGCTACAGGCCGGTTTTCTCACCCGACGTACTGAAGGCACCTCAGCTTACTACAGCGTTTCTGACGAGTTAACCTTTGAGCTTTGCCAGCTCGTTTGCGATCGCATAGCCAGCCGCATTGAAGAACAAGCCCAGCATTTCCGCGCTTTTAGCTTGGCAGCCAGCAACGGCGCTAAACCGCCTTCTGAAGCATTGCAATAAGCGACATGGCTCTGTAGCTAAAGGCAAAAGACCGAGGGCAAAAGACAGAAGAAAAGGGTTTTTGTCAGCGGCTGTCATCAATTGCCATGTCTCAACTTTAGGGGCTATGGCTACACCTTTAGCGAGCGTATTCCTAACTTTTGCGGGTAGTGCCCCAAAACTCAAATCCTTCTGCCAAAGGATTTCACCTCAACGTTATGACGGAAACAGGCACTATTCTTTTGCTAAGCTCTGCTTCTAGAGACGTTTTAGCTAGCTAGAAGCAGAGTTTAAGACTGAGGCAAACCATCTCAGCCCTATTAGCCCATTACGCTAGAGTGAATAGTTGGCATCAAAGTCTGCGCGGGTCATTGGTTGCAAGACTTCTAGCCCTTCGCCCCCTAGCAGCGTCAGCGGTTCACCTTCTACCGAAATCCATACAGGGGTTTCTGGTTCGAGGCTGCTAGCTGTATAGATTACCTGACCCAAACGCCCCATCATGGAAGCACTACCGCCTCCAAAGGTGAAGTCTTGGGAGAGGTCAACGTGCACGCCATCTGCGGCAACGTCTACGCCTAAGAGCTGAGTAGCTTCAGGTACGGCGGAGGCACCTTCTACCGACTGGGTTGGGCCAGCCATGAGCTGTTCAAAAGCAGCCTGAATTTGGGCTTCAGGCTGGTCTGCTTCTAGGTTGAGATTTTGAGGTACCAGAGCAAAGCGGGTACCGTCATCCTGTAGCCAGTACACCTGGCTTGTTTGGGTTGCCTCTGGTTGAGCAGCGTTGGTCTGAGGCGATCGCGATTCGGCAGGCGCTTCTGTGCCTGACTCTAAGGGCGTTTCAAAACCAGGAGCTTCGCTAGCAGGGTCTTCAATACTAGGAAATTCGGGGGTGGCTGTTCGAGGTGAAAGCGATCGCCAGGTGAAAAAAGCCGTTGCCCCTCCCGCTACCAGCACCACAGCCGCTAGCCCAGCAGCTACCCCTAGCGGAATTTGCCGAAGCCCTTTTTTATCTTCCATTTTTCCCTCCCTTTAGGGCCGAAGCCCAGATCTAAACTAAAGCGAGATGCTTGTATTACCAGCCGACTCTAGGCACCTAAGGTTCAGTCTCTGCGGCTAGCACCGATGGCTCGACTCTAGCAAATAGCGCTAAAGTCGTTGTCGTCTCACCAATTTCTAACGCTAAAATTCGAGCTGTAACCCCTGAGTATTCTAAGCTTTGTAAGTTGAGGTTGTTGTTGATGCCCGTTATTAGCTGCTGTACGAGCTGATCGGGAGCCGGAGAGCCATCTACGGTAATCAGCGGATCGACTAGCTGAAAGTGAGAACCCCCCGCGATCGCAACGCCTGTTTCAATAACAACGTCTAAAGCTTCTTGGGAGACAACATCTGTAATATCAACTTGTATTTGCAGCCGACTGTTGCCAACAAAATTGACTTGAGGATTTTGCAACCGATAACGTTGGACTTGGCGATCGCGGCGCGAAGAGAAAAAATCAAAACTGAGATTACTCAAACGCTCCGCCACCTCTGGGGACGCCAAAAACCGATTAATATCTTGTTCTTCTAGCTGCAAGCGAATGGCCGCTTGAAAAGGCGCATCTAGCTGAATGTCGCCTCGCCGCAGTCGATCGAGATCAAAATCAACGGTGTCGGTTTCTAATTCAAAGACAGCAATGCGTAAGTTCTCCAGCGGCACAATGCCTCGCCCCGCCATCCGCACATGGTCAACTTTGCCTTGCAAAAGCTGAAACGACGGCGCATTATCAACTCGCACCACCAACTCATCGGCTGAAATGAGCTGCGATCGAATCGCATTTTCAGCCACTTGATCCACCACAAACCCAACTGGCGAAATAATCGTCAGCAGGCCAGAAAGCAGAATAGTCATCAGTTCCATACTTACGAGTTTAGAGCCTGATCAATCCACTGTTGGAGGGTAGTGACCACCTCTGTAATCGGCATATCTACCGACTCGCGGCTAGCCCGCTTAACCACCTCGACTTTGCCCTCTTTGAGCGATCGCCCCGTCACCACCCGAAACGGAATGCCAATGAGATCAGCATCTTTGAACTTGACGCCCGCCCGCTCGTTGCGATCGTCTAAAAGAGCCTCAATTCCAGCCGACTTGAGATCTTCATAAAGCTTTTCGGCTGCTTCGACCTGCTGCGCATCTGTCAGATTAGGAATGACAACGATGACCTGGTAAGGGGCGATCGCCACGGGCCAGATAATGCCATCTTTGTCATAAGACTGCTCAACGGCTGCTTGTGCCAGTCGTGAAACGCCCACCCCGTAGCACCCCATCACTAAGGGAATTTCTTCCCCAGCTTCGTTGGTGTAGGTTGCGCCTAAGGCTTGCGAATATTTGGTACCCAGTTGGAAAATATGGCCGATTTCGATGCCTCGCGCCGTTTGCAAGGTCTGCGTCGGATCGTGTATGGCGCGATCGCCTGCTTGCGCCTTACGCACGTCTACTACCTGCTTTGGCTGCTCAAACGCTTCGCCCCAATTCGCCCCGACAACGTGATAGCCAGATTCATCAGACCCCGTGACAAAGTTTTTTAGCTCGACAGCCGTTTGATCCACCAAACGCAAAAACTTAGGCGCATAGGTTTTAGCTGGCGTTTGAATATAGCTATCCGACAGTCCTGGCGAGAGATAGCCCAGCGGTAAGGCTTTAGCCGCCCACTGCTTTTGCGCTGTTTCATCAGGAACCGCCAGCGTCAGTAGCGTGGCCGCGCCGTATTCAGCCGCTTGTTGGGTCAGGGCATTTTGCAGTTTGACTTCGTTGACTTCTTGATCGCCCCGAATACTGACCAGCACCAGTACCGTTAAACCATTGTCATAACCCGCCTGATACAACACGTTTTTGACAATTTGGGTCGGCGAACATTGAAGAAACTTGGCCAGTGATTCAATCGTGGGGGTATGGGGGGTATCGAGTTTTTCAAAGGCGTCAAAGGGTGAGGCGATCGCTTCGTCGGGTAGCGAAACCGCCTTTTCGACGTTAGCGGCGTATTGACCGTCTTCGGTGTAGAGGACTTCGTCTTCCCCCGCTTCTGCTAGCACCATAAACTCGTGTGAACCCGATCCGCCGATCGCTCCAGAGTCGGCTTCTACGGCTCGAAACGTCAGCCCACAGCGACGCAAAATATTGCTGTAGGCCGTATACATGTCTTGATAGGTTTCTTTAAGGCTGTCGCTATCTGGATGGAACGAGTAGCCGTCTTTCATGATGAATTCGCGGCCTCGCATCAAACCAAAGCGCGGTCGAATTTCGTCACGAAACTTAGTTTGAATTTGATAGAGATGGAGGGGAAGCTGCCGATAAGAGCGAATCATATCGCGGGCGATCGCGGTGATCACCTCTTCATGGGTGGGGCCAAGGCCGAGCGACTGTTCCCGGCGATCGACTAGCGAAAACATAATACCTTCGGCTTTGGTATAAGTCTCCCAGCGACCCGACTCTTGCCATAAATCGGCGGGCTGTAGCTGCGGCAGCAAACACTCTTGAGCACCCGTGGCATCCATTTCCTGCCGCACAATTTGGGAAACTTTCCCCAATACTCGCCACAACAGCGGCAAATAAGCATAGACTCCACTGGCAATTCGGCGAAGATAGCCCGCTCGCAGTAGCAGCTTGTGGCTGGGAATTTCTGCCTCAGCCGGATCTTCCCGCAGGGTTACAAAGAGCATCTGAGACAGTCGCATAGCCGCTTTCTTCTCCTAATTCCTTCCCTTGTCTCAGTTAAGGATAGAGCATTCAGGCAAAGACCGTAGCCCCTGTAGCCAAAGCGATCGCTATTTAGGTGCAAACCGGCTCAAAGCCAGCTTTTTTATTCAAAAATGAGCTGAAAAAAGCTGGGGAACTTATATTAATTTTGCAAAGTCCCTAAGGGCTACTAATATTCGGTAACTTAAGGGCGATCGCACGGTTGTATAGGTTTTCACAGACACATGGTTCGGCAGCAGGTAATGAAAGCAACATTTCCACTAGTGTGGGTTCTGGGTGGGCTGGGTTTGGGGTTGGGCGTCACCCTGCTTCCGGCTCAGGCACAGCCGCTGGTGATAAGTCAGGCATCGCCCGCTCAGGCAGCGAGAGACTACAGGCGGGCAATGGAGATTGGCTACGCCGCCACTGAACAGGGCGACTATCAAACCGCATTAATTAACTTCCGGCGAGCCTTAGCCGCTCGACCGGGCGATCGCTATGCAACTGCCGCCATCGCTAATGTTCAGTCTTATATTCAGCAAATACGAGCGATCGAGGAGCGCAATCGCCGGGTAGAAACCCTGCAAGCCACCCTCGAAGAAGCTGTCGATGCTCAAGATTGGGTTTGCGCGGCTGCAACCATCGATTCGCTGGTTGCCTTGGTTCCGCCAGATTCAATTGAAAGAGGCCGTTTAGTCGCCTACCGAGGCGAACTGACAGGGCTACTAGAGTCTCGCGTCAATCTAGAAAGCTGGTCTACGGTATGCCCCGCCAACGTCGAAACCGACTGACCTTCAAGCCCTAACCCCACCCACCCTGCACGAACTGCTTCTATCTGAAGCGATCGCCGCTTCTGCTCTAGCCGCTCACAGCCATAGACCTTGTAAACGATGTTGTGAGGGATTTTGGGTTTCGACAAAAAGCTGGCCAAACGCGGCTATCAACTCGCCGCAGACAGTTGCACTTTGCCTTTGCGCTTGTTACATTAGTTTACAGTTAACAAAAATTAATGTAAGCCACTTTTATAGTGGGATGCTTTGGCAAAAGACAACACGTTGGGCGGCTTAAAGGCTCATCCCTTCACCAGCGATCGCTGTAGGCTTACCCTGGCTTTAAGTGTTCTCTGCCTATCCCTGGTTCAAGACACACCCAGCACCCCAAATAGCCGCTTACCCAGACAAACATTGAGACGGAGCAAACCGAGGCACCATGGAGGCAATTCAGCTACTGCAACATTACGCCGTGGGTAAGCGCGACTTTAGCGCTTCGAACTTGCGAGAAACTTGGGTGCCAAAGGCAGAGTTATCAGGAATTATTTTGCGGCGGGCTGATTTGTCTTGTGCCAGTTTTCAGTGGGCCAATTTGGCGCTAGCCGACCTTTCGCACGCTAACCTTTGGCGAGCTAACCTCAAACATGCCAATTTGCACCAGGCCAATCTTTGTCAAGCCGTACTGATTCGTAGTTGCTTAGAGTCGGCAGATTTAACCCAAGCGTGTTTAGCCCAAGCAGACCTGCGGCTAGCTAATTTAGTCAAGGCTCAGCTCAAAGGAGCTAACCTGCAAGGGGCTAATCTTTGTTATGCCGACCTCACGGGGACTGACCTACGAAAGACCGATCTAACGGGTGCGGACTTAACGGGTGCCTGTTTGCAGCGGGCAATGATTCAACCGACGCAGTTAGAGCAAGCAACCTTGGCGCGTGTCAGCCTGGAAACGGCCTTCATTGTTGAGGCAGATGCAGAACTCGCTGCCACACCTTAACTGACCCCGCCAGACTGGCACTCTTCAGGTCAAAAGTAAGCTGGTACGCCACAACTGCGCCCGACAAATCAGCGGGCTATAGCGAACAATTAACGCTCTTTGCTCTAACGATGGCAGTCTTTTGGCGACATCATATTTAGCGATCGCAGCGGCAATTGCCCGCGCATCCGTCTTGGGTACGCCTTCTCGAATCAGCTTCATCCAATAGGCAATGCCAATCTGCTTGATATAGGCATTCTTTTCTAGGCGATCTTCGTTAGTGAGGAGAGGTCGGGTAGATTGTACTAACATTTTGGGGCTTCCTTCGGGGAACAAGTGGGAAAAGTACGAGACTGTCGGCTAACCGCAAATCGGCTGAGGCGGTTCGGACGTTTGAGCCAGCTTCAAACGTCCCAGGCGTCCTTGCAATTCCTGACAAGCACAGGCGCTATTGGTCGCTTTAAAGCCTTCTCTCGGTTCAATCTGCAGCAGACGTTCAACCACTACCTGTTCTTGAGCCGTTAAAGCTTCGTTCAAAATGGCCGAAATCAGGTTATAGCCGTCTCGAAAAGTAATGCACCCCAATTGAAAAACTTGAGATTGAGCGGCGACCGTTGAACCTAAGGGCAGATGGATTGAAGACCACATAAAAGCAAAGGTTGAAACTGACTAGCCTAACTATCCCGTTTTCCCGTCAATTTCTCCGTGACTTCACCCAAGTCCCAGCGTGATCTTTACGCAGATACCCCGTGATGAAAGCAGCGATCGCTCGTGACCAAACTGAGCTTAGCCTGTGACTCAGATTACAACGGCGGGTTCTTTTGAAGAACTTGAGCAACTCAGTAATTTCACTAGCTTATTTTTTAAGACCCTCTACGAACGGATTAGGCTAAAGGCGATCGCCTTGTTAGCCCTTGGTCTAGCCGTAGAAACACGGCTTTGTTTAAGAGTCTGTGATCGCTGCTAATGCTCTGGGGACAATAGAATTAGCGTTTGCTAGAGTAAATCAGTGGTTTTATGTCTGGTAAAAAATAGCACCCCTAACTTACCAGCGTCACGTATGCCCCTTGTTCACCCTTTTGGGAAACAGACATTTAGCCTTTAGGAAGGTCGTCACGATATGAAAATTCGTTCTCTGTTAGGTGCTTCGCTATTAGGGGCTAGCCTGATTGGGCTATCAGGGGCTGGCGCTAGCGCAGCCACCCAGTGTAACGCCGGAACTGTCAGCTTTAGTTTAGGTGCTTCTGGCCAAGACGCATTAGCCTGTATTGGCTCCTTCAGCGGTAATGATACCGGGGCACAAGGTACGCTTCTGAGTGAGTTAAACAGCATTGATTTCACTAGCTCAGAATGGGACATCTTCAGCATTGATGAGTCCACCATTAGCGGTTGGGAGATCTTGGCTAAGTCAGATGACGCGGGTAGTGGCCTCATTTCCAACAATGGTGGTACCGCAGGTGCTTGGAGCTTTAACAACACCGATGGCGACATTGATGGCCCGTTTGTCTTGAGCTTGAAAGCCAGCAACTCCTGGAGTGCCTACTTCTTCGACAACTATCAGCAAGCCACAGCAGCGCTGGTTGGAACGTTTGAAACAGATGGGGTTTCTACCAACAATCGTGGACGGGCACAAGGTCTCTCCCATGCCACCATTGCGCGGGCCATCTTTACGCCCAAAGATTCAGGGCCAGCTAGCCAAGAGATTCCTGAACCCGGTGCAGTAGCAGCGTTGGGTCTATTTGCGCTCGGTACTGTTCGCACGCTTAAAAAGCGTACTCTGCAGTAATCTGCCATCAGGGGTGTATCACCAAGGTTCCTTAAGTTCGCTAACAACGCTAATTTCGCTCCGCTTTATCTTCTCAAACCTGTCTGGGCAAGTCCAACTTGGGATTTGCCCAGTTATTTTTGGGGGATAGAAGAAAAGCTTTCTGTCAGAGGCTTTCAGTCATGGAGGGTCTTCCGCTGGTGGCTACGGCTATAAATGCGCGTTGCGTTGCTCAGCTAGAAAGACTTGCAGCTACAACAAGACCAGGTTGGTTAGCGGGCATACGTCTGCCATGCCTGCCAAAAGATATAAAAAGCCAAAATTCCCAGCATCGTCCGGAAAAGCCAGCTCACCACTTTGTCCGACAATCTTGGCAAAAACCGTGTGCTGATCTGCACTCCCACCAAGCCCCCTAGCCCCAGTAATAAGCCTGGTCTAAACAAAACATTGCCTTGCAAAGCGTGGCCGATACAAGCTGAAATGGCCGTAATCACAATCACGCCCAGACTAGTCCGCACAGCCATTTTGATCGTTTCGCCCAGCAGCAAAATTTGTAGCGGCACCATAATGACCCCGCCCCCAATGCCAAACAGCCCTGCCAAAAAGCCAGCCGTTCCCCCGGTAATCAGGCGGGCTAGCAATGGATTGAGCGGTAAAGCCGCTTCGCTAGTATCTGTGTTGATCGCCTCTGGTCTGTCAACGGTTTGTGCCTCTTGCAAACTCTTTTGGGCGGTGACTCGCTTGCGCACCCCTACTAAATAGACATTGAGAATCAGCAGACAGCCAAAGGCCAGCAGCAAAATATGAGCCGGAATGCCACTCGCCACCAATGCCCCCAACTGAGCCGTCACCACAGCCGGAAAGCCCAACAGCAGCACCCGGCGCGGACTTAAATAACCCATGCGCCAGTTTTGCCAGCTACCCGTTAGTGACGTTATCAGAATCGACAAACTGCTAGTCGCCACAGCTTGCAATGGCGTAAAGCCGACAGCCACCATCAGCGGTACCAGGACTGTACCGCCCCCAATTCCTAAAAAACCCGCCAAAATGCCAGAAACCAGACCGCCCAAGCCAAGAATTAAACTGCTTTCCCCCATGCTGCCTCTGTCAAAGGGTACTGAGTCACCCTATCGCATTTTGCCTCCTGTCTGGCTGCAATTGCTTAGCTAAGCTGCACAACTGCCTGATCGCTGAGCAAAAAGCGATTCGTCAAAATATCTTCTACCGTGATACGCAAGAAACGGTCGGCATCAATACGGAAGTAAACCCGCACCCGATCGCTACCTGGAAAACCGGGGGGATCGAGAGTTGCAATTGTGCGGGCACCTTCGCGATCGTTGAGGGGCTGCACTTGGGTTGAGCCGCTACGGATTTGACGAGTAACCAGGCGATCGCCCTCAAAATAGACCTCTGTGCGGGTTTCTTCGTCTCCTAACTCGCCCAAAATTAGCTCTAGGCTGGGCTGGTTTTCGGTAGATGCCCCCAACAGCAGTTCTACCGGCTTTTCCATTGGGTAAGGCTGGCCTTGCTGAATAATGGGGTGCCAGTTGTGGCAATTTTGCCGCCGATCCCAATAGCGAATGCCGTAGCTGTGATAGAGAAAATCTTTGACTTCGACTCCCTGCTGTAGCTGTAGGGCACCGTGGGCGATCGCTTCAAACGGGCGATCGCTGCGTACTTTTTCCGGCGCAAAGTGGCGATGAATCCAGTCACGGACAGCAGGCATTTGGGCAGTCCCCCCCACCAAAAGCACCGCCTCAATTTGCGCTAGATCAATTTCTTGCCGCTGAGCCTGCTGCAAAACCTGCTCCAACTTGCTATCTAAGCGTTGAAAAAACTGATTTTCACGCAAAATCTTTTCGAGTTGCGATCGCTCTAGGCTAAGTTCGTAGCTTTCTAAGGTTTCGTCGTTGAAATAAACTTCAGTTGCCTGCTTCTGGCTAGAAAGCTTGATTTTTAGGCGTTCTGCCAGTCGCAGCGTCAACGGGCTAGGGGCAATTGCCTGAGTCTGCTCAAAATAATCAGCCAGCCAGTGGTCAATATCTGCGCCGCCTAGCGCCTCACCTGCTTTAGCTAAAACACGAGCCGTCTTCACCTGCTGGCCTGACTTTTGAGCTAGAGACTGCTGCCCCCACTTGAGCAAAAAGCCCAGCGGCTTGCCACTAGCAGGTGCCGCTAGCTGAACCAGCGACAAATCAAGCGTTCCGCCGCCAAAGTCGATCACCAAAAGGGTTTCGCCCCCCTCCAGGCCATAGCCCAGCGCTGCCGCTGTCGGCTCATCTAGCATTCGCACTTGCTGAATGTCAAGACTTTGACAAACTTGTCCCAACCAGTTGCGGTAGGCTTCAAAACTATCTACCGGAACGGTAAACGTTAAAGCCTCTGGTTGTTCGCGGTGAGCCGCAAGCTGCTGCCAGACCTGCTCAATAAACCATTGACCAATCTGCTCAAAGCTCAGCATCTGCCCGTCTAGATCGGGCAAAAAGCCTTGAATATCGGTGCCAATACCTCGCTTAAAGTTGCGGAAAAAGCGCCTATCCTGAGCCAGGTCTAGCCCGCGATCGCGAACCGTCTGACCCACAATGATGTCTGGAATTTGAGCATTCTTGACATACACCAGGCTAGGAATGAGCGGCGGGTTGTCACCCAACTGCTGTGATAGGGCATTTAAGGAGAGCGTTTCAGGCTGCTGCGTGGCGGCATTCCAGCGAGCTAACACCGTATTGCTGGTGCCAAAATCGATAGCAACGGTCATGGCGGCAGAGGATGAAGGGCTAAATCGAGAGCGTTAGCAGCAGATCTGCTACCCTCCATTAATTCATCAAACCTCATCCGGGATCAAGCCGATTGCCTATAGATGCGATCGCAGAAAAACAGCGTTCCGGCAGTAATACAAAGCGGAATGGCCAGCAAGTTGATCAGCGGCAAGCTCACTAAGCCCAAGCACAGCAAACCAAAGCTAGCACTCGCTGGCAGTGTCTGGAGAATGAGTTGTAGCTTGGTTCGAAACCGCAGCCGTCGCCGTTCTAAGGGTGGATCTAAAAAGTCTAAGCAGACGATTGTTGTCGCTAATGCCACGCCCCCTACACTGGCCACCAACGTTCCTAAGCCAGGTGCCAGGTTACAAAGCAGCAACACGCTACCAACCGCGATCGCCAGCAGAATTTTTTTTACTTCAAAGGCAACCGCTCGGCTCAAGTCGTCCAAGACCGCTAATGGCGTCAGGGGTCGTTCCGTAGGCGGCTGCCCAGTCTTAATTTGCTCTAGTTCTTCCGAAAGCTTGCCGTAAAAAGGTGACCCCAGCAAACTGCCAAACTGCAGCAGTAGCAACCCCATCACCCCCAGTAGCAGCAGCAACAAAAGCGCCTGAATGCCATAGCGCACGAAGGCTAACCAATCAGGCAAAGTCGCCAAATAAGTTTCGATATAGGCATCTAGCCGCCGTAAGCCAAACCAAAACACGCTGGTATAGAGCAGCCCACCCAGCAGCAGATTAATCATCAAGGGCCAGATAACGTAAGGGCGTAGCTGAGGATGCCGCTGTAGCAGCCGTAGCGCCCGTAGCGGGTAAGCCGCGCCGACAAACAAGCCACCCAACCCAGCGCCATTGGGCGCAAGGCCAGACGGCTGGGAGATGTCTCCCTGGCCTTTCAGCGCTCCCTTGCCTTGTTTACTCATTCACCCAAAGCTGAAGCTCACTCAGCCACCGATGGTTTGCTCCTTGGTTAGGTCAGGGCTAAAATCTTTGCAAACCAACCCTAATTACGATTACGGGGTATGGCTAGCCACCACCACTAGACCAATCAGGCCACCGATGCCTAGCCCCAGCACCGCAGTCCCGGCCACGACCAGCATAGCCGCTCCACGCTTAAAAATAAGCAGCAGGCGATCGCCTAAAAATGCCGTCATAATTGAACTCAGCGCCACAGCGACAATCGCGACTATCCCTATTTTGAGGACGCTGAGGGCTACATTGGTAGGGGTGATCTGCTCTAAATCAAGGGTGCCGCCATAGTTCATAGCGATCGCTAGCGCCACCACCAGCAAACCCACGCCCAAAATTGCCAGTGCCGCCAGCGAGTTAGCCGCCAACCAGCGAAACCGTCCCAAAGAAATTGGCCCTGCTAAAGCGATCGCCTGTAGCAGCGTTCCTAGTAGAGCCAAAATCCAAATCCAGGGGGGCGCTGGAAAGGAAGCCAAAAATAAGCCTACAAAACCATACAGCAGGCCACACAATATCAGCAGTCCCCAAGGCACTGTTTTCTCTTGCCCGGAGCGCGGTGAACGAGAGCGGCGACGACGGGAAGATCCTTTCATAGGCGGTATCTTCTAAATGAGCGTGGAGACAATTGCCCAGGGCAATCCCTGGTTTGAGTATACCGAGGGCAGCGCTTCCGTGAGAGACTAAGTGGGGAGTTGGGAGATTTCATGCCAGTTGCATTCAACGCTCTGCTACAGGGGTTATTAGGCGCTTCCAGTTTACTCATTGGCGGCCTACTCGGTACCTACTGGCAACCCAGCCGGGTTTTTTCAGCCGCAATTATGGCTTTTGGTAGCGGTACGCTGCTATCGGCGATCGCTTTTGATATTTCGCTGCCAGTTTACCAAGTTAGTGGCTTTTGGCCACTTCTGGTTGGGTTTTTAATTGGCGGCACTCTCTTTACGTCAATCATTAGTTATATCGATCAGCAGGGCGGCTTTATCCGCCATCCTTCGTCGTCTCGCCGTTTTTTGTACCATCAGCGCCAAGAAGAAACCTCAGAAATCCTCGATCGCATCTCCCACGTTGAAATTCTCCACACCCTCTCACCCGCTGAGATGCAAGCCATTATTCCTTTGCTTAAACCGCTTTCGGTTGAAGCGGGGACGCTGCTTTGCCAAGAAGGTGCCCCTGGCGATGCCCTATTTTTAATCGTCACCGGAGAAGCCCAAATTATTAAAGGGCAGCAACTTTTGGCGCTGCTTGGCCCCGGTGAAATGTTTGGCGAGATGGCGTTGCTCACGGGCGAAGAGCGATCGGCTAGCGTAGTTGCTGGTACGCCGATGGAGCTATACGAGCTAGACAAAGTAGACTTTGATGCCATGCTGGAGCGATCGCCCCAGCTTGCTAGCGGCCTCAGCCGTATTTTGGCTAGGCGCTTACGCGACACCACACAAACCACCCTCCGCAGCCTGGAAACCGATGGCGCTTGGCGACGGCAAGTTCTAGACAGTGTCGAAATTGACCTGCCCCTCCCTGAGCAGCAGGCGATGCTGTTGCAACTGAGCAAAAACACAGCCCCTCTAGCCATTTTGGTCGGCACGTTGATTGATAACATTCCGGAGTCAGCCGTGCTGGGGTTAACGGCTGGCAGCTATGACATGAGTAGTTCGTTTTTGATGGCCGTGTTTATTTCCAATATTCCAGAAGCGCTGTCTAGCTCAACTGGAATGCGGCAAGCAGGCACTTCGGCCAGCCGCATCTTAACCCTGTGGGTAGGGGCTGTTTTGCTCAGCGGTTTGATGGCTCTTTTAGGGAGCTTGCTCAGTAGCGTAGCCTCTAATTTGGTGATTGCCCTGGCTCAGTCTATTGCGGGCGGGGCGATTTTGGCCATGTTAGCCAGCACTATGATGCCTGAGGCTTATGAGTTAGGCGGCGGTTCTGTGACCTTTTCCACCATTGCAGGCTTTCTAGTGGGCATTTGGGTAACATTCCCTTCGCTATAGCGGCGCGAGTAAGCCAAATTCTCTCAGAGCGGGGACAAAGTTTTGATTTTCGTGGCTGGGGCGACTGAGCTTAATCAGGGCAAAGCGTTGATCTGGTGTGAGCTGTTGCCACTGTTGGGCAGAAATTTCGGCGTTGACGCTGGCAGCTTGGGTCTGAACTGCCGCTGGCACCTGAGCAGCTAACCAGGCGGGCTGAGGATCAATGGGCAGTTCTTTAGCAGGGGCACCGCTGTAGTGAGTCACGAGCTGCTGCAAATACTGGCGATAGTGGGTCACTTCGGCTGGCGTTGAGCAAGGAAGCTGCGTCAGCGATCGCCGCTCAGCCTGAGTAAACTGATGCCAATGAGCCAGCTTGAGCTTAACGCCACAGGTATCTAATTTCAGGCGTACCTGCATCGGTATGCAACGCAGGGATTCGACAAAATCAGCTTCAAACTCAAAAAAAACAGGCGCTTCTATCGACATAGACAATCAAAAAAGATGACTGAAGGCAGAAAATTGCTGAGCTGAGCGGTCAAGGGCAGGGGCGTCAAAAGGTTAAGTTATATTTCTATTGCAAATTTGGCTTTGAACGTTGTCAAGCCGGGTCTGCTCGGCCTTGTCGCTGGGCTTAGGCTCTCAAGCCCTTATATTTGGGCTGTTTAGACAAATCTAACTAGCGGTAGAGCAAAGCTGTTTACAAAGTTTACTATTCTTGACTGAGACTGAAAGTTGCGCGAAACTAAACAAACAATTAGAGCGATCGCTCATAGTCTCAATAAAATCCGTAAATTTTTTCAATTGCTTGCGCAACGGAATTTGAAAACTTCCCAGTAGCATCTTAGGTAGGTGTTAGCCAGTTTTTGGTAAACAAGCCGCAGATTTTGGGTCTGGTTGCTGCTAGAAAGTGTCGATATTTTGTTTACAAAACTCAGAGGTTAGTGACTTGATGGAAACGCTGGAATTCGTCATCTACCCTGACGGTCGAGTCAAGGAAATGGTCACTGGAATTGTCGGCGCTTCTTGCGCAGAGGTAACAGCGGCTATTGAAGAGCAGCTAGGTCAGGTGCTTAGCCAGCAGCAAACCTCTGAGTACTACGCCCAAACCCAGCCACAAACTGTTCAGGCTGTTTCAGAAGCTCAGGTTTCTTTTAGTCAGTGGTAGATATCGCTTTGTTCTCTCTCACAATTTAGTTTCTGCGCAGTTAACATGTCTCACTTTAGCCAAATCAAAACTAAAATTCGTAACCTCACCTCTTTGCAATCTGCCCTTTCTGATCTGGGCACCGATTGGAAAGCTGGCCCTCAGCCTGTGCGAGGCTATCAAGGGCAAACTCAAACGGCAGAAGTCGTCATTGAGCAAGCCAACGGTTATGATATCGGCTTTCGCCGCAATCCGGAAACCGCAGAGTATGAGCTAGTTGCAGACTTGCAATACTGGCAGCAACCCTGGTCAGTCGATGGTTTTCTCAACCAGGTAACTCAGCGCTATGCTTACCATACCGTTTTGACGGAAACCTCTCAGCAAGGCTTTCAGGTGGCTGAACAGCAAGAGCAAGCAGACGGCTCGATTCGTTTAGTTTTGCAGCGCTGGAGCGCATAGCGTCGTTTGAGCTGTCGAGAGCAGCATGGCTTGTGAATCAATTTGATCGGTCTTCAGAAAATCAAACGGGCTTAGAACCGGAATTAGGGGGGTATCTGCGCGATCGCACTTCGCGTTCGGGTTTAGAACCTGAGTTAGGAGGTGCCGTTCGCCAGCGGGGTGTTTATGTTGATGAGCTGACCTGCATCGGTTGCAAAAACTGTGCCCATGTGGCTCGCAACACATTTTACATAGAACCCGACTACGGACGGGCGCGAGTTGTGCGCCAAGATGGTGACCCCGATGAGGTGATTCAAGAAGCAATTGATACCTGCCCGGTAGACTGCATCCACTGGATGGACTACACGGAGGTACGGCGGCTCGAAAACGAACGACGCTATCAGGTGATGCCTGTTGTTGGCTTCCCGGCTGACAAAGCGGTTTCGGCAGCGCGGCGACGGCGTTTGCGGCAGAAAGGTTTGCAGCAGTCTTAGGAGCCATTGAGGCACGTTGCCTTTTTAAGAAAACACTCAATTCAAAACCAGCGGAGCGCTCAACAGCGCTCTTTTTTGTTTTTAGGGCAAGGCCGTTTCAATTTCTCCGGTTGGAGTCAGGGTAACTCGCACAGTCAACCCCTCACCCCCCGGGGGAGAAAAGACCGGGCCATCGTCCGTGGCAACCACTGGCAGGCGATCGCGGTAAGCAGCGGCTGATTCGTTAACAGGGTTGACGGCGGCAACAGAGCCATCCGCCGCCAGTACCCAGTCATAAACCAAATCAGTTTCTAAAGTGGCTTCAGGTTGCCAAGCTTCAGCTAAGTATCGTTGGATTTCAGCTAGCTGCGGCAGTTGCGTCGGCGCGGCTTCTAAGCTAGGACGACTGCGGGAAAACTCAGCCGGGGCTGGGGCACTGGCGATCGCCGAGGAGTCGGCTGTCTCTTCTGGAGTGTCGTCGCCTCTATCAGGCGCACTAGAGGCGACGGGAGCCGACGTTTCAGGCGACTCAGCGGCAGGAGGCGCGGCGGCTGGCTGCTTCGTCTGCGGAGGGGGGGCAGATGACGGAGCAGCGTTACCGGGGGCTGGCTGGGGAGCTGGGGGAGGCGTCCCGCCAGCTGCTTGATTAGAGTTGGTCGCTGGCGGAGCAGTGGTGGCTGGCAAACGATTCTCTGGCTGATTGGCATCAGGCGAGGTTGGAGAGGGAGCCGGGGGGTCTAGTTCCGCCTCAGCCTCTGTCAAAACCTCGGCGGTTTGATCGCCAGCCGTTTGCGCAGTTTCTAGAGATGGCGGCGAGGGCTGGAGCAAAGTGGCTACTCCAACGGCTAGCAATAAGCTAGCGGCGGCTGTGCCTGTGTAAGTAAAAGTGCGCCAGCGGGGGCGGGACTGGGGAGCGGGTGGCAGCGCGATCGCCTCTGCTTCAAAATTTTCTAGCACGGTCACTAAATCAGCCAGTTCCAGGGTCGTTAGATCCCACTCAGCGGGTTGGGGCGCTAAATGCCCTAGATGAAGACGGTGCTGCGTTAACCCTTGAGCCACCAAAAAAACATCAGCAGCGGTGGGCGGTTTCTGCTGCTGAGCGGTTGTATCCATCGTTGGCGCTGAGGTTACAGCCATTAAGAGCTGAGACTGTGTGTAGCTTTGTATCGCTGCTGTTAGCGCCGCCAACTGCGGCTGCCCGCCCTTAAGTTGGCGCGAATGGGATGTAATCGGTTGCCGCGTTAAGCGAAAGCGAAGTTTTTGAATCACCGGGCGATCGCTCCAGCCTGAGAGCACTGAGGTATTACCCACTACCTCCAGTACCCAAGACTCTGAAACGTAACGCCGATGAATAGACTGCGAGGAAGGAGCCATGCTTAGGTAAGCGCTTTGCGCCGCGATCGCTCCAACAAGGCCAGCCAGAGACGGCGATCGCCATTGGGAGCGCTATAAAACAACAGATCAATTAATAGTCTTAACGCTAGCTGCTCCAAGCCCTGGTGGGAAAAAGCTGGACTTTCTTCCATACGCTCTTGGTAAGTATTACTAAAAGCATCCAGATAGTCTCCTAAAATGGCCGCTTGATAAGGCGGCTGCTTTTTCGCCGTCAGTTCTTCCAATTTGGCGATCGCCTGCCGAATCGACGACCGCTGCTGCTGCGCCAGATGACAAATCACCACCACCAGGGCTTTAGCTTCCTCAATATCTAGCTTTTTGCGCCCTTGACCTTTGCGCAGCGGGCTAGACTGCCGCAGCCGCCAAAGGCTCACCCGATCTGACATCAGCGCTGCAAACCCCAGGGTTTGAGCTGCGGCTAGCACCGCCTCTGAACCTAGCCCCGCCAGTGCTTCTAATGCCAGCAAAATCAAGTCTAGCTGAGCTTTAATGTCATCTAACTGAGCAGGGACAGGGGCTTGAGAAAACAGGAGATTATCAGCAGCCGAAGCATCCACAATTCACACCACATCTTTAGACTAGGCGATCGCCCTTATCTTGCCACGAGCAGTTACCGTTTCTGAAACCTCTATATGACAGTTTTGGGGCAACTTAGCCGTTCACACCAAGGTCCGCCAATTGCCCCCTGTCCCTGCCGCCGCTTGCAAGTTTGCGCTGCAGCCGACTATCAAGCGCATAAAGGGATAGAATTCCCCTGTCAGGTACCCTTCAGAGGTTGATCCGCAAAATTGAGTGGTTTCTGATTGTTAGCTTGAATACAAGATTTGGCCGATTTTTTTTCAGGTAGCTGTCGCTATCGTTGAGCTACTGAGTATGTTTCTTCAATTTTAATTACTCCCAACGTCATCTTGCTGGTAATTAAGTACCCATTCCTATCCGGGCAAACTAACGGCAGTAAGATTTCGCCAGATCGATGAACGGTAAAATTGCCTCAACCGCTGTGACTTTAAGTTCTCCACAGCCGCCTCAAGCCAACCCAAAGCAGCCTCAGCGAATTTCTCTGCGTCTGATTTTGGTGGTTCCGTTCGTTCTACAAATCTTTGCTGCGGTTGGTCTGACGGGCTATTTATCTTTACGCAATGGCCGTCAGGCAGTCAATGAGCTAGCTTCTGAGCTACGCAATGAGGTGAGCGATCGCATTGATCAGCATCTCGACAGCTACTTAGACATTCCCCACAAAGTTACTCAAACCAGTGCCAACGCTATTAATGTTAACGGCATCGATTTGCAAAACCAGGCTCAGCTAGAAAAATTTTTGTGGAAACAGCTAAGAACTTTTAACATTGACTACATTCTGCTCGGTTTTGAAAATGGCGACTATACGGCGGCTGGCTACTCTAGCGAGGATGAACAGCGCATTACCTTCGATATCGTCTCACCTCAAATGCAGAATGGCAGCAACCATGTGTTGTTTTGGGAAACTGACGCCCAGGGCAATCGAACCAGAGTGATTGATGACGGTGGCCCTTTTGCCGCTCAAAACGAAGGTTGGTATGCCGAAGTCATTGCCAAAGAAACGGCGGTTTGGAGTCCGGTCTATAACTGGTTAGTAGAGCCTTACAACCTGGCGATCGCCTTTGCCCAGCCAATCTATGATGAAAATAACAATCGCATTGCCGTTTTAGCTGCTGAGCAACACTTAGCGCAGATTAGCCATTTTCTGCAAGACTTGCGCGTTAGCCCGTCCGGACGCGTGTTTATCATTGAGCGCAGTGGGTTACTCATTGGCAGTTCTGCTGAGGAAATGCCCTACAAAATTTTAGCGGGCACACCCCAGCGATTAGCAGCCATCGATAGTTCTGATCCGCTCATTCAAGCAACAGCCCAACATTTAAACCAGCGTTTCACCTACCTCAGCAGTCTGCAAAAGGCTCATCAGTTTAGTTTTGAACTTGAAGGTCGCCAGCAATTTGTGCGGGTAACCCCCTGGCAAAATCAGCAGGGTTTGGATTGGCTGGTGGTCGTTACCGTACCCGAAGCCGACTTTATGGGGCAAATTCGGCAGAATACCCAAACGACGATTATGCTTTGCCTAGCAGCGCTCATCGTTGCAACTCTGCTGGGAATTCTGACGGCTCGCTGGATTATTCGCCCCGTTTTGCGGCTGAATCAGGCTTCTCAAGCGATCGCGGCTGGTAAATTTAGCCAAACAGTCACCGAAAATTCAGCCATTGCCGAACTCAATGCCCTGGCAGCCTCTTTCAATCAGATGGCAAAGCAGCTAAAAGATTCTTTTGTTGCTCTAGAGCAGGTTAATCAAGCCCTAGAAGGCAACAACGTAGATCTCGAAAATCGTGTGCGCCGTCGCACCAAAGAACTTTCCCAAGCACTGAACAACCTACGACAGGCGCAATCTCAGCTTGTACAAACCGAAAAGATGTCTAGCTTGGGTCAGATAGTTGCTGGGTTAGCGCACGAAATCAACAACCCTGTTAGCTTTATCTATAGCAACGTCCCTCACGCCAGAGAATATATTCGCGATTTAATAGAACTGCTGGCGCTTTATCAGGAGGTTTATCCCTCCGATCAGCCTGCTATCCAGGCCAAAATTCAAGCCATAGACCTGCCTTTTTTAATTGAAGATATACCTAAGCTCTTAGATTCGATGGAGGTAGGGGCTGAGCGCATTTACGAATTAATGCAGTCGCTACATACGTTTTCCCATCTAGACAAGTCAGCCGTCAAAGCGGTTGATATTCATGCGGGTATCGACAGCACCTTGAATCTGCTACAAAATCGCTTAAGAGCTAAACCGCCCCAAGCCGAAATTCGAGTAGAAAAACACTACAGCCAACTTCCGGCAGTCGAGTGCTATGTAGGGCAGCTCAACCAGGTCTTTATGAACCTGCTGACTAATGCCATCGATGCTTTAGCAGAAGTCCGCAAGCAGGCTGACAAACAGCCCACAATCACGATTACAACCCAAAAAACACCTGAAGATCAGGTGTTGATCTCAATTGCAGACAATGGCTTAGGGATTGAAAGTGACCTCTATGACAAGATCTTTGATCCTTTTTTTACCACCAAGGGAGTGGGTGAAGGCACAGGGCTAGGGTTAGCCATTAGCCATCAGATCGTGACGCAAGACCATCAGGGGCAGCTTTATTTCAAGTCGGTTCGCAATCAGGGGACAACTTTTTTCGTCGAAATTCCCCTCCAGAAATCTCCACCCGCTAGTTCCTTGCCCCGCCTGGTTTAAGCAGGCGATCGCGCCTCTTTTTGAGTCCAGCGCATCCTATATTTTCTTTAAAATTAGACAGACTATTTGGAGTAAAGGCGTGACCCTGTTTGATGGTTTAGAGCAAATTAACGCCCTAGTAGTAGGTGCCAGCCAGGGGATTGGGCTGGGTTTTGTCAAACAGCTTTTGTCGCAACCCCAGGTTTCTACCCTCTATGCCACCTATCGTCAACCTCAGACAGCTCCTCATTTGATGGCACTGGCGGCAGGTAGCGATCGCCTGAAGCTTTTGCAAATTGACGTTACCCAAGAAAATCAAATCGTTGCTGGCATTCAGCAGATTCAGCAACACACCCGCCAGCTTCATTGGGTGATTAACTGCGTCGGAATTTTGCACGAAGACAGCCTACACCCCGAAAAAGCCTTGCGGCAGGTTGATCCCGAACAATTGCTGCGCTACTTTCAGGTCAATAGCTTGCCTACCGTTTTGCTGGCAAAACATTTGCTGCCCTTGCTGAAACACAGCGATCGCAGCTTGTTTGCAGCTATCTCCGCCAAGATTGGCAGCATTGGCGACAACCGCTTGGGGGGGTGGTATGGCTACCGCGCTTCTAAAGCCGCCCTCAACATGCTGATGAAAACAGCAGCGATCGAATACAGCCGCAAAAGCCCACAAACGATTTTGACCGTACTACACCCTGGGACGACAGACACAAAGCTGTCTCAACCCTTTCAGCAAAACGTTGCGCCTGAAAAGCTGTTTACAGTCGATCGCACCGTCACCCAACTGATAGAAGTTATGAGGCAGCTTAGCCCAGCCGATAGCGGCGAGTTTTTCTCCTGGGATGGCAGCCGCCTACCCTGGTAAGGCTCAGGCGGGCGCTGCGGCAAAGCGCCCTGCCAAACCAAGCCTGAGAAACCCTCAAGCCGCTGCTAACACCTTGGTCGCTCTAGGCGTTTCTGCTTCAACCAGCTTACCTAAGACAGCATTGACGTTGGCTTTGGCATCCCCAAACAACATCCGCGTATTGTCTTTATAGAACAAGGGATTATCCACCCCGGCATAACCGCTAGAAAGGCTGCGTTTCATCACTATCACCTGCCGCGCCTTCCACACTTCTAGAACTGGCATACCCGCAATCGGGCTAGCCGGGTCTTCAGCCGCGCTGGGGTTGACCGTGTCGTTAGCGCCAATCACAAGCACGACATCGGTTTCGGGAAAGTCTTCGTTGATTTCATCCATTTCCAGCACGATGTCGTAAGGCACATTTGCTTCTGCCAGCAACACATTCATATGGCCAGGTAAACGACCCGCGACTGGGTGAATGCCAAAGCGGACTTGCTTACCCTGCTGGCGGAGGCGCTGGGTAATCTCAGAGACAGCATGCTGGGCTTGGGCGACTGCCATCCCATATCCCGGAACGATAATTACGCTGTTGGCCTGATCCAGTAGCTCGACTGTGTCTTCTACGTCAATTGAGGTGGCCTGACCGCTCGGCGTTTGCGCAGTTGCCCCCTGGCTGCTGCTGCCTGCCCCAAAGCCTCCCAAAATTACGCTAAAAAATGAGCGGTTCATGGCTTTGCACATAATGTAGCTGAGGATAGCGCCGCTACTACCCACCAGTGCCCCTGTGATGATGAGCAAATCGTTGGAGAGCATAAAGCCAGCGGCAGCGGCAGCCCATCCCGAATAGCTGTTGAGCATTGAGATCACCACTGGCATATCAGCGCCCCCAATAGCTAAAACCAGGTGAAGCCCCAGTACCGCTGCGATCGCTGTTGTAACTAGCAAGGGCGTTAGTCCGGCTAGCCCTTCAGCCTGCATAAAGGGAATACCTAGGCCGACAACGGCTATTAGCAGGGACAAATTGAGCAAGTGTCGCCCTGGCAACGTTAGCGGTTTACTGCTCAGAATGGCTCGCAGCTTGCCAAAGGCCACGATCGAGCCAGTAAAGGTAATAGCCCCAATAAACACACCGATATAGATTTCGATTTTGTGGATGGTTTCTTCAACCCCAAGCAGGGTTGGATCGGGCTGGAGATAGTTGGCAACGCCCACTAGCACAGCCGCTAAACCCACAAAGCTATGTAAGATCGCCACCAGTTCTGGCATTGAGGTCATGGCCACCCGCGAAGCCACGATCGCCCCAATCATTACACCAGGCACAATCATGGCGCTAAGGGTGACGTAACCCGTCACTTGGGCGCTCAATGCGGTTGCAACAAAGGCGATCGCCATGCCAGCAATGCCGTAGAGGTTACCCCGACGGGCCGTTTCCTGATTCGAAAGTCCGCCCAAGCTTAAGATAAACAGGGCACTTGCTGCTACGTACGCAACTGTCACTAAATTCTGAGACATCTTTAGAGTAAGTCCGAGTTGTCAAATGATTGGAAACAAAGCTAGAAAGCCTAATAAAGGCAGATAGCCGCTTATTTGCGGAACATCTTCAACATCCGCTGGGTTACCAAAAAGCCCCCTGCAATGTTGATGGTGCCAACCAAAATGGCGATCGCCCCCAAAATGGTGGTCGGAGAACTGAGTTCTCCAGAAATTTGCAGCATGCCGCCGATGATGATGATGCCGCTGATGGCATTGGTCACACTCATCAAAGGGGTATGCAACGCTGGAGCAACATTCCAAATCACCTGCCAGCCGACAAAGCAAGCCAGCACAAACACGGTAAAGTGAGACAAAAACGAAGCGGGCGCGGCCACACCTATACCCAAAAGAGCCAGTCCGGCTAGAGTCGGCCAGAGCCAAGCCAGCGATCGCTGAGGCGCGGGTAAAGGAACCGCTTCAGCCGCCGCTATTGCCTTTGGAGGCGGCGCGGGCGACTGAGGGGTCGGCACCGCCGGACGCGGCGCGGGCCAAGTGACTTCACCTTCATAGGTAACCAATGCCCCGCGAACAACTTCGTCTTCAAAATCCACCCGATAATGTTCAGAACCGCCCATATCACTCAGCAAGTGACAGAGATTAGTGCCATAAAGCTGGCTTGACTGGCTAGCCATGCGGCTGGGTAAATCCGTCAGACCAATAATGGTGACGCCGTGGTGCTGATAAATTTCCCCCGGACGGGTGACTTCACAGTTGCCCCCTTGCTCAGCCGCCATGTCAACCACGACTGAACCGGGCTTCATGCTTTCAACCATCGCTTGCGTGATCAGCAGCGGTGCTTTTTTGCCGGGGATCAAAGCGGTTGTGATGATAATGTCTACGTCTTGCGCCTGTTGAGCAAACAGCGTCATTTCCGCTTCGATAAATTCTTTGCTCATGACTTTGGCATATCCACCCGTTCCAGAGCCGTCTTCTTCAAACGCTAACTCCAGAAACTCAGCCCCCATACTTTGCACCTGTTCTTTGACCACTGGGCGTGTGTCAAATGCTCTGACTACCGCCCCTAGCCCTCGAGCCGTACCAATGGCCGATAAACCCGCTACCCCAGCCCCAATAACTAGCACCTTGCAGGGCGGCACTTTACCCGCCGCTGTGATTTGCCCTGTAAAGAAGCGATCGAAGTGGTTAGCTGCTTCAATCACAGCCCGGTACCCGGCAATGTTAGCCATTGAACTAAGCGCATCCATCTTCTGCGCCCGCGTGATTCTGGGCACAGAGTCCATGGCCAAAGCAGTCGCTTTCCGCGCAGCAAGTTGCTCAACTAAGGCTGTGTTCTGAGCTGGCCAGAGAAAACTAATGAGGGTACTGCCCTCCGGCAGCAGTTCAGCTTCGTGAACATCTAGCTCAGGCTGCCGCTCTGGGGGGCGCACCTTGAGCACGATATCGGCTTCAGCCCAAAGCGATCGCACATCAGAAACAATCTGGCAACCTGCCTGACGGTAAGCTTCGTCGCTAAAGCTTGCAGCCACGCCAGCACCCGATTGCACAAGCACTTCAAATCCTAGCTTCTGTAGCTTTCTAGCCGTTTCAGGCGTAACAGCGACTCGAGCTTCACCCGGAAAAACTTCTTTCGGCACTCCAACTTTTTTAGGAGCTGTTTCTGACCGTTCAATCGACTGAATCTCTTTATCTACAGCAATCGTCATGAATATCCTCTATCATCAAAATGAACAGACACAGCCAACCTGCGCAGCTCTAACAACGTGCGTTAAATCTCGAAACTAAAGGTGTTAGCCAATGACGCCAATCAAGTTTGGGGCTGGCTTTTTAGAGGAGCGACAAACAAGCTTTTGAGCAGCTTTTGAGCTTAAACTTCCAAGGTAATTGAAAGCCTTTCAACAACTTCACGAAAATCAACAACCTTGTCGCTGCAAAATAGCATCTATTCAGAATTTACTACTCCTCAAACTTGTTTTCTTTTGGTCTTGCTCTTTGCATACTAAGGCACGCTTTGAGCAAACAGGGGGCTTCTTTAGCCCTGCTTTATATCTTTAGGTAGGCTGCTATATAGCCAAATTTAGCGCAGGTATTGCCGCGACCTGGCTAAAAATAGCCTAGAGAGCCAATCTGGGTTTTGCAAAAGCTTGTCACAAATTTCAAGCATTTTGTCGAAAGTCTTAAGAAAAGCAAAGACGTTTCCGATTGTTTTTGAAAGTTGCAACTTCTCGAAAACAAAATCAATAAAAAGCAAAATCTTTGCGCATTAACCCGCTTTTCAACTCCATTTTGCTTAAAATTATTTGACCAATTCAGGTGATTTTTAAGAATTATTGCCTGCTAAAACTTCAGCTTTGCGGTAAAGCCCGTTTAGCTGAGTATGATGAAAGGAGCAGTCTGGCACTTTTAGCAGCAATGCTGCGTCACGTAGGTTGGTGTTTACAAGAAACTGTCTGGAATCTTGCTAAAGTCAATGTATAATGTTGAAGTTTTGTAACCGCTCAGCATAACATCAACGCTTTTAAGTTTCAGACACGCTCATGCGAGGAGTGCAAATTATGGCTTTTAACCGTTCTAAGGCTCGTCTCTTTGCCGGTTTAATCTGTTCTGGGCTAGCGATCGCGGGCGCTTGGTCTGGAATTTTTTCAGCAGCGGGGCAAGCTCAAAGCAGCAGTACGCTACCCGGTTTTACTATTTTTGGCGGCGTTGACCCTGACTTTCGGCTACGCTACATCATTGACAACAATACCCCTCGTAATAGCGACGCTCGCTATTACTTGCAGGTAGATAGCAACAAGGTAGAGCGGGGTATTAGCGAAATTGAAATTAGCTACCCAGAAGCGTTTACCCGCAGCCCCAATGGCGCTACGTTAGATCCTGAAAACATTGAGATTCGCATTAACAGCTCTCGAGGAGGGCGGGCAGGCGAGTCGATTCCTCTAGAAAGTGTCACCTGGGATCGAGAAAGCAATCGTCTGGAAATCTACCCTCAAGAGCTAATTCCAGCCGATACCGAGTTTGTAGTGGCTTTGCTTGATGTTCGCAATCCTCGCCGCTACGGTATGCATCAATTCAACCTCAGGGTTCTGTATCAAGGAGACGTCACCCGTCGCTATATCGGTACCTGGCAAGTTGAGTCTGCCGCTGATCGTCCTTGGCAGAGATGATATGATAAAAAACTGCTGATTTTTTTCATTAGGATCATAGGCCATGACTAAGCGCACCCTTGGTGGTACCAATCGCAAGCGCAAGCGCACCTCCGGGTTTCGCGCTAGAATGCGGACAAAAACTGGACAACAGGTTATTAAGGCTCGTCGCCGTCGGGGGCGGGCTAAGCTGGCTGTGTAGTCGCATATCTGCATTTTGACAGCCACGTCATTTAATCAGTTTGTTCGAGTTGTTCAGGTTGGAAAACGATCTGCAAAATTTTCCGATGGGGTTTGGCGGCTGCCTAACCCCATTTTGCGTGAGCGATTTTAGCGATCGCCTCCCCCAAACCAGCAGCCTCGCGTCTGTCAGGTTACCGTTGTTTACCTTTTGCCTTTTCTATTCCTGTGGCTCTGCCAAAGCAGCATCGACTGAGGCACCATAAAGAATTTGCAGCGGTTTATCGCTATGGCGATCGCTGTGCTTCAACCCATCTTTCTATGCGCGGGCTGAAGCCAGGTTTCATCAATGCCTCAGTCAATAGCCCCACTCGCCTGGGTATCTCCATCAGCCAAAAAGTCAGCAAGCGTGCCGTTGTCCGCAATCGGCTCAAGCGTCAAATCAGTGCTGCGCTCTATCAACTTCTGCCACGGCTATCGCAAGGGTGGTGGCTGGTGATTAGCGTTCGCGCTAATGCCGTCGAATGCGAATATGGGCAATTTTTGCGAGAATTGGAAGATATGTTAGAAAAGCTTGAGGTAATTCGTTAATGGGCATCAAAGAAGAGGTCTACTACGAAGGCGGCCCTCATGTCGGTGATTTAATCATCAACATTCTGTTGGGCTTCACAGTCATTTGTATTCCCCTCACAGTTGGAGCGGTAGTTCGCGCTTTGTGGTTACGCTATCGCATCACCGATCGCCGCATTTCAGTCACAGGCGGCTGGATGGGACGGGAGCGCTCCGATATCATTTACGCCGAGGTGGCTAAAGTTGTGACTGTTCCCCGGGGTTTTGGCGCTTGGGGCGATATGGTCGTCACACTCAAAGATGGTAGTCGGCTAGAGCTGCGAGCCGTACCCAAGTTTCGCGAACTGTACGATTACATCAGCGATAAAATTTCGCCGAAAGCGCGTGCCGTTAGCGGCGGCATTGGCGGCTAACGTAACGCTAAGCAGGCCACTTAAGCCAAATAATCTTGAGAGTAAAGAGTGGCCTCCGTTGGAAAGCAAGCTGAACTGATAAGATGGAAAAGCCCTAAGTTAGCCATCTTTGGGAGTCTGCTAGCCTTGTTCTGCTGGCAACCCAAAGCCGGGGAGTGGATGGTTTAACATAGGTAATCTGAAAGGATCGTTTTCGTACAGCCCAGACACTTAAGGCACAGAGCGCATGGATTTTGGCATTGGCTTTCTCTCTAACAACATCATGTTGCCAATCCTGGATTTCTTTTACGGGATTGTGCCGAGCTATGGTTTAGCAATTGTAGCGCTGACCTTAGTTATTCGCTTTGCGCTCTACCCTCTGAACGCAGGCTCTATTCGCAACATGCGGCGGATGAAAGTAGCTCAGCCTTTGATGCAAAAGCGGGTCAAAGAAATTCAAGAGCGCTACAAAGACAACCCCACTAAGATGCAGGAGGAAATGAGCCAAGTCTACAAAGAGTTTGGCAATCCTCTGGCGGGATGTTTTCCAGTTCTCTTGCAAATGCCCATTCTGTTTGCTCTGTTTGCGACTTTGCGGGGGTCGCCGTTTGCAGACATCAGCTACAACGTCAATTTTCAGATCTTTCCGCAAGAGAAGATCGAGCAAATTCAGCCCCAAGCATTTGCAACGCCGCCTAAAAATATCTATGTCGCCGACGGCACCCACTTTCAGGTGGCCGCTGTTGTCCCAGGGGGCAACAAGCTAGTTGAAGGGGAAAAAACTGCTATTAGGCTGCAAACACCGGACGGCAAACCGCTGCAATCTCTAGTTGGCGAGTATGGCGATAGCCAAGATGTCAGTCCTAAATGGCAGATCACCAAAGGCTCAGAGCTAGTCGATATTGACCAAGATGGCAACATCAAAGCCCTCAGCCCTGGAGATGTCACCGTTCAGGTAAATGTACCTGGTCTAGCTGCAGGCCGAGGCTTCTTGTTTATCGAAGCCCTAGGTAGAGTCGGCGTAACAGGCGACAACGGCGAAATCCACTGGGATATTCTAGGTATGGTTCTCTTCTTTGGCATCAGCCTTTACTTGAACCAGGTGCTATCCGGTCAGGGGTCTGACGCTGCCAATCCTCAACAAAATGCAGTAAACAAGTTCACGCCGTTGATTTTTTCCGGTATGTTCTTGTTTTTTCCCTTGCCTGCAGGGGTCTTGATGTATATGGTGATTGCTAACCTGTTTCAAACCCTACAGACCTTCATTTTGTCGCGAGAACCCTTACCCGAAAATTTACAAAAGATTGTAGACGCCGAATCTGCTAAGGCTACTGTGGGTGATGAGCGGCAATCGCTGCCTTTTGAGCCGAAACGCTCTAAGAAGAAAGCATAACGGTTAGATCCTATGACTGAGTCAAAAAACAAAGCAGGTATTGAATGGCTGCAAACTCTTCTTAGACTTTCAGGCCAGGAAATAGCAGTTAAAGCTGAAACAGTCACCGATGAAGCTGGCGTTAGCTATTGGCTCATTATGGACGAAGCTGCTTTGTCAGCAGAACAGATTGAGCAGCTAATTGGTTCACAGGGAACGGTTCTCGATTCGATTCAATATCTGGTCAACACGACGCTCAACTTGGGCGTGCCTCAATCTGAGCAGCAGGCCTACACGGTTGAGCTAGCAGGCTATCGTGCCCGTCGTCAGGATGAGCTAAAAGCGATGGCCGCCAAGGCGGTTGAAGCGGTACAGGCAACCCACAAAGAGTATGAAATTGCGTCGCTCTCTTCAGCCGAGCGACGGCAAATGCATAACTTTCTCAAAGTATATGAAGGATTAGAAACCTTTAGTCGAGGGAAAGAACCCGATCGCCGTTTGGTAGTGCGTCTGCTTGGTTCAGAAGAGGCTTGAGCTTCTGAGCAAATGGCCTGGTAGTCCGCAAAGGTATTTACCGATGGAAGCCATTTATATTCCACAGTTAACCAAAGCTCCCGACAAAACGCTAACGTTTGAGTTTCGGGAACATTTTGACGATTTAGAAACTTTAACGCCTGTTAAAGGTGAGTTACAGATTACCCATCATGGCAACTTTCTAGAGGTACAGGCTCAAGCAGAGGCAATTAAAACGTTGACCTGCTATCGCTGTTTGCAAAATTACAATCATCGAATTGTGGTCGAGGCTTCTGAGCTAGTCTGGCTAGAAGATATTCACGACGAAGCGTTTCCGCTAGAGCGTGAAGTAACCCTAGACGATTTAGTAGAAACGCTTTCGCCTCAAGGCTATTTTTATCCCAGCGAGTGGTTGTATCAACAACTTTGTTTGGCCATGCCTCAGCGGCAACTTTGCGATCGCGATTGTGAAGGCATCCCCCTTACAACTGAGGCGGCTGAGGTGATTGTGGCAGATGAGCGATGGTCTGCCCTGGCGGCGCTTAAGCAGCAGTTGCCCAACTTCCGAGCCGAATAACTTTATCTTTCCAACGTGAAGCCGACTAAATATTATGAGCTTTCGTGAGGAACTGGGACTGCTGTTGCGGGCCCGTTATGCCCTGATCTACGTACCAACCAAAGAAGAGGAAAGGGCTGAGGCGGCGATCGCAGGCTGTGCCCAACAAGAAGGCCGCAGTGTCTACACCTGGGACTTTGTCGAGGGCTATCAGGGTAATCTCAATGATGCTGGGTTTGGTCGCCGTAACCCCTTGCAAGCCCTTGAGTTTTTAGAAAAACTGCCGCCTAGTGCGGCAGCAATTTGTGTACTGCGAGACTATCATCGCTTTCTAGACGATGTCGCTATCTCCCGTAAGCTGCGGAATTTGGCTCGATTGCTCAAGTCGCAGCCCAAAAACGTCATTATTTTGTCGCCACAACTGGCCATTCCTGAAGATTTAGGAGACGTCATCACGGTTCAAGAATTTCCTTTACCGACTGTCGATGAAATTCGAGGTGAGGTAGAGCGACTGCTGGCGGCCATGGGCACTGCCTTACCCGATCGAGTTTTAGACGAACTGGTTCGTTCTTGCCAGGGGCTTTCGATTGAACGAATTCGCCGGGTACTGGCACGCGGTATTGCTGCCCACGGCGAGTTTCAGCCAAGCGACATTGACCTGATTTTGGAAGAAAAGCAGCAAACCATTCGTCAAACCCAAATTTTAGATTTTTATCCAGCCCGCGAAGATATTTCTGACATTGGTGGCTTAGATAACCTCAAAGATTGGCTGCTCAAGCGCGGCCATGCTTTTTCCGAAAAAGCTCGTCAGTATGGCCTTCCCCACCCCAGAGGTTTGCTACTAGCGGGTATTCAAGGAACGGGTAAATCACTAACGGCAAAAGCGATCGCCCATCACTGGCATTTACCGCTACTGCGTTTAGATGTGGGGCGATTGTTTGCTGGGCTAGTGGGAGAGTCTGAGTCGCGCACACGACAGATGATTCAGCTAGCAGAAGCCCTAGCCCCTTGCGTTTTGTGGATTGATGAAATTGACAAAGCCTTTGCTGGCGTCGATGGCCGTGGGGATGCAGGCACCACCAGTCGCGTATTTGGTACCTTCATTACCTGGTTAGCCGAAAAAACGTCGCCAGTGTTCGTAGTCGCTACTGCTAACAACATTCAATCTCTGCCCCCTGAAGTTTTGAGGCGAGGGCGCTTTGATGAAATCTTCTTTGTAGGGCTGCCCAGCCAAGCTGAACGACAGGCTATTTTTGCTGTCCATTTATCGCGGCTACGCCCTCAAAGCCGCGATCGCTATGATCTCGAACGTCTCGCCTACGAAACCCCAGACTTTTCAGGCGCTGAAATCGAACAGGCTATCGTCGAAGCCATGCACATTGGCTTTAGCCAAAACCGCGACTTTACCACAGACGACATTTTAGAAGCAGCCAGCGAGATTGTCCCCCTGGCGAGATCTGCCCAAGAGCAGGTTGAAGCCCTATTAGCCTGGGCGAAGTCAGGCAAGGCACGACTGGCCTCACGCGCCAGCGAAGCCAGTATGAATAGTCAACTGAGACAGCAGTTACGTGGCTCAGAGTAAGCAACTGGACTATTCTTGCCTATCTAGATGCGAGAAAAGTGCTATAACTGGGCTGCAAACCTGTTGAAAAATCTGAGTCTCAACAGCCCATCGCTTAAACGTGCCAATACGGGGAGACGCTGCCATGAGGAGCTTTTTACTCAGTCTAACCAAGCTAATTATCGGTATTGCCTTAGCGCTGGTTTTACTGTCTCTAGCTGGCGTAGCGACTGCTCGGTATTTTATGAGCCGACTCGCTGACCTGCCAGAAAAGCCCCTCTACGAAAATGATGCGGGCCTCACCTCACCAGAGGCCACCGCTGAATCGGCTTCGACCGCTTCGACCGCTACAATTACCTCAACTGCAGCACCTGAGGCAGATCCCCCGGCTGAGGAGTTGCCCCCTAACAGCTATAAGGCGTTGGTTGTTCAACCCATTGGCCTGGTACTGCGCGAAGGCCCCGGTCTAAACTACACCCAACTTGGTGGTGTAGAAAATAACGAAGAAGTGATTGTATTGAGCACCAGTGACGATCAGCAATGGCTGCAAGTGCGGCTTCCCCGCAATGGCCAAGAAGGCTGGGTAAAAGCAGGCAACACCCGGCAAATTGAAACGGACTCAGAAGCCGAAAATGCCCTCAACTAAGCGTTCATCCAGCCATCTAAAGAACAACATTTACCGTTGCTGGATGGGCTAGAGTTGTAAAGAAAGCTAACTCAAAATAAACCTTGATTACAGTATAGACGTCGTCTGCGCTACATACCGAAGCTAGGGTGATAGCCTGATCTTCAGTATTTGTCTGTCAATTTACGTTCTCGGTAAAGCGCATGTACGAGTCTAGAAAAGACTGGTTAACTTCAGCAGCGATCGCCGGATTAGGCGCAGGGGTTGTCACAACTTTTGCTGTTAGTCAGGGACAAAATTTCTTCGTTGCCGTTGCCATCACTTTATTTGCGGCAGGACTCGCTGTTCTCTTCGATCGCTTTGCCTAAGTTCTCATGGCAGATAGCGTTGCCACCGCTGCATCCTTTCGACTGTTTACACTAGCTCCATCTAAACAAAGCCAGCCTGTTGGTTGGCTTTTTTGTTGCGGGCTACGGTGAAATCACCGCAGAATCGCTATCTTCCGGCACAATGAAAAAGAACGCCTGAGGTAATTGAGTTGGTGCTGGCTACAGAACAACTGTTTCCGTTTCAGTTAGACGATTTTCAGCAACAAGCGATCGCCGCTTTGAATGCTAACAAATCTGTGGTTGTCTGTGCCCCTACCGGGTCGGGTAAAACGCTTATTGGAGAATACGCTATTTACCGAGCTTTAGCCCAGGGTAAGCGAGTTTTCTATACCACTCCCCTCAAAGCGCTTTCTAACCAAAAACTAAGAGATTTTCGCCAGCAGTTTGGTAACGAGCGGGTCGGCTTGCTGACAGGTGACCTTTCCATCAATCGCGAGGCTCCTGTCTTGGTCATGACCACCGAGATTTTTCGCAATATGCTCTACGGTACCCCCATTGGGGAAGTCGGCATTTCTTTGCAGGGCGTAGAAACTGTGGTGCTAGATGAGTGCCACTATATGAACGATCGGCAGCGGGGTACCGTTTGGGAAGAGTCGATTATTTACTGCCCTCCCGATGTGCAATTAGTGGCTCTCTCGGCCACCATTGCCAACAGCGATCAGCTCACCGACTGGATTAATGATGTCCACGGCCCTACAGAACTAATTTATTCAAATTTCCGCCCCGTCCCTTTGGAGTTTCAATACTGTCATCCCAAAGGCATTTTTCCGCTGCTCAACGAGGCTCAAACCAAACTCAATCCTCGCCTGCGTCAGCGTCGCCAACCCCGTGCCCAAAAAGGTCAAAAAAACCGCAAAAGCCGCTATCACATCAGCCCAGCTTTTATTGTGGGTCAGCTTGCGCAAAAAGAGCTGCTGCCTGCAATTTACTTTATTTTTAGCCGTCGAGGCTGTGACAAAGCCGTTGCCGACATGGGGCAATTGTCTTTGGTTCAAGCAGCAGAAGCAGCTCTACTGAAGCAAAAAATAGACGAGTTCTTAGCTTGGAACCCAGAAGCCGCTCGCTCCGGCCAAGTAGAGCCACTCTACCGGGGCATTGCCGCTCATCATGCAGGCATTTTGCCCACCTGGAAAAGTTTTGTTGAAGAACTCTTTCAAGCGGGATTGATTAAGGTGGTGTTTGCCACCGAAACTCTGGCAGCAGGGATCAATATGCCAGCGCGGACAACGGTGATTTCTAGCCTCTCTAAACGGACGGATAGCGGGCATCGCTTGCTCACCGCGTCTGAATTTTTGCAAATGGCAGGCCGAGCCGGACGGCGAGGCATGGATATCAAGGGGTACGTAGTTACGGTAGAAACGCCTTTTGAAGGGGCTCAAGAAGCCGCCTATTTAGCTACGGTTGGCTCCGATCCTTTGGTTAGCCAGTTTACGCCAAGCTATGGTATGGTGCTGAATTTGCTCCAAACCCACACGCTAGAAGAGGCTAGAAAGCTGATTGAGCGCAGCTTTGGGCAATATTTAGCAACGCTACATCTGATTCCGCAGCAGCAGGCGATCGCTGATTTAGAAGCCCACATTGAACACCACCAAGCTCAGCTAGCCGCTTTCGACCCAGCCGTTTTGGAAGACTATGAAAAGCTGCGCGGCCGCTTGAAAGAAGAACGCCGTCTGCTGAAAATTTTGCAGCAGCAAGCCGAAGAAGCGCTGTCTGGAGGCGCTGTCATGGCGCTGCCCTTTGCTCTAACAGGCACCCTCCTCAGCCTCAAGGGCAAACATGTCAAAGTTGCCCAACCCTTAGCGGCTGTCTTAGTGAGCAAGCTGCCGGGGCCAGGACAGTTTCCCTACCTGGTGTGCTTGGGGCAAGATAACCGCTGGTATGTCGTAACGGTCGCCGATGTTATAGACCTACACGAGCAGCTTGAACGCCTCCGCGAAGCAGAAACCCTCAACCCGCCGCCTGATCTGCCGCTAAAGCCGGGGCAAACCCGTAGCGGTGATGAAACCACAGCCAGACTGGTTGAAAAAATTCCTCAACTGCCTGACTTAGAAGCCTTAGCACCCGAAGTTCAGACTCAGCGATCGCAGGTTGAAGCTGTTGAAGCACTGCTACAGCAGCACCCGGCTCAGCGTTGGCAAAATCCGACTGCCTTGCTCAAGCGGCAAAAGCAGTTGCGGCGACTAGAAAGCGAACTCAGCGATCGCCAAGCAACGCTCTCAACCCTGTCACATCGCTACTGGCAAGAATTTCTCAATCTAATGGAAATTTTGCACTATTTTGACTGCTTAGAAGGAGTAAAGCCCACACCCCTGGGGGAAATTGCCGCCGCCATGCGCGGTGACAACGAACTCTGGCTGGGGCTGGCTCTGGCTTCAGGAGAATTCGATCATCTAGAAGCCCCTCAACTAGCGGCGGCCTGTGCGGCTTTAGTCACAGAAAATAGCCGCCCGGATAGCTGGACACGGTATCAGTTGTCTACAGAGGTGGAAGACGCTTTGGGCGCTTTGCGGACGCTGCGCCGGGATATTTTTAAGCAGCAGCGACGGCATCAAGTGGCCTTGCCCGTCTGGCTGGAGTATGAACTCACAGCCTTGGTTGAACAGTGGGCCAACCAAACTGACTGGAATGAGTTGTGTGATCACACCAGCCTTGACGAGGGCGACATCGTCCGGGTGTTGCGGCGCACTGTTGATGTGCTATCTCAAATTCCCCATGTCCCTCATTTAAGCGAAGAACTCACAGGAAGCGCCCGTAGAGCGATCGCGCTGCTGGATCGCTTCCCGATTAATGAAGGGCTAGGATAAAAGGCGCAACCTTAAACCGACTCTGTCACCGCTGGCACAGAGCGGCCATTGTAAAGATTCATAGCTGACTCGACCCCTCGCTTTAGGCTGATTTCAACCGCGTTGATAGCCAGATCAAAGACGCCGCTCATTTGCTGTTGCTCAGCGGGCGAAAATTTGCCCAACACATGGGAGATCACAGCGCCATCGCGATCGCCCGCTTTTTCGGTTGCGCCAATGCCAATACGCAGCCGGGGAAAATCCTGTGTCCCCAAATGCGCAATGATAGATTTCATCCCGTTGTGGCCGCCAGCCGAGCCAGAAGGGCGCAAACGCAGTTTGCCCACAGGCAAGTCCATATCGTCATAAATCACCAAGACACTGGCAGGGGGCAATTTAAACCAATCGATTACGGCTCGCACCGATTGCCCAGAGCGATTCATATACGTTGAAGGCTTGAGCAAAATCACTCTGCGGCCACCCAATAGACGCATCTCACCGCAAGCGCCTTGGAACTTGCGGTTCTCAACTAAAGAAACCTGCCAGAGGTGAGCCAGCGCCTCCACAATATCAAAACCGACGTTGTGGCGAGTCCGATGGTACTTATCTCCCGGATTTCCCAAACCCACAACGAGCTGGGGGGTATCAGCTTCCGTCATAACTCAAATTTGGCAGCGCCTCTATACGGTCTGCTCATCTTTAACAGGTTCAGACGTTTCAGCGATCGCCGCTTCATCCGCCTCGGCCTTGGCTTGCGGCGAAAGTGCTTTCTTTGGCGGAGTTTCTAACGTAGCCTTCATTGGCTCTGTTACTGTCTTTTCAATCCGCTCAGCTTCGCGCTTAAATTCTGTCTCAAATTCGCGTGAGGCATCTTGAAAGCCACGAATGGCCTTACCTAAACTCCGCCCAATCTCAGGAAGCTTTTTAGGGCCAAAGACCAACAGCGCCACAATAAAGATCAGCGCCATCTCCGGCAGCCCAATGCCAAAGATATTCATGGCGTCCTATTCCTCCCAGTGTTCATTCGTGAGTCACCTGAGTTGACGAGCCAGTAGCCGATCAGGTACGCCAACACTATAGCGCGATCCGCAAGCGCCTGAAAATGGCCATTCATGCTGCGTCGTTACCCAAACAAAAAGGGCATGGAGTTTACGCAGAGAGTCTCTACGGCCTTCACGCCCCAAAGCAGCTAAATTTTTCTGAGAAAATTTTGCTAGGAAAGCAAAACTAGCTACCCAAGCTTCTCCAATCTACATCTACGCTCTCTAGCAGCAAGCTAGAGTTGTAGAGCTGCAGAATAATGAGCAGGAAGACAAAAAACAGCAGCATAAAAACAGCCATGAGCGGCGTCGTACCCCAGCCGGGAGAAACCTTACCGTATTCAGAGTTAAGGGGCCGCAAAAGATTTCCCAACCAAGTCCTTTGTGCCATGAGTAACCTTCAATAAATCCACTTTAATAATCTGTAATATTATAGGGTTTAGGGAATCCTTCATTAGAAAAAACCTATGCAGCCTGCAACAGTTCTTATCATTTCAGTGGGTGCGATTTTAATCGGCATCACAGGATTTGCGATTTATACCTCTTTTGGGCCACCCGCCAAGCAATTGAGTGATCCCTTTGAAGATCACGAAGATTAACCGCTTCGCCTCTCAGCTACGGCGCTTGAGCGAACGAATCTAGCGCTGATGGGTGCTCAAACTGGCGCTAGAATGATACAATTAGAAACTCTGTCAGTAGCGCTTGGCTGAACATCGTATTGTTAAATAGCTAGGGCTACTTTCAGTGTGTCATTTCTTGGCTTCAGGATTTGGAGCCGTACACCGCAGAGACTAAGAACCCATGATTAAGCTGCGACTAAAGCGTTTTGGCAAGAAAAGAGAAGTTAGCTACCGGATTGTAGCGATGAAAAATACGGATCGTCGGGATGGACGTCCGCTAGCAGAGATCGGCTTTTACAATCCTCGCACTGACGAAACGCGGCTCGATGTGCCTGCTATCGTTAAGTACCTGCAGCAAGGTGCTCAACCCACTAAGACAGTGAAGCATCTCTTAGAAAAAGCCAATGTCTTCGAGCAAGTCCGCGCCTAATTTGAATTCAGCCGCTACTGCCAAGGGAGAACCAGATTTTGCCGAGGTAGTTCGTTTCTTGGTTTCTCCCTTTTTGGAAGCCTCCAGCGATTTGAGCGTTGACTGTGAGTACCGTGCCAATCGATCGCGCGTGTGGATTCGGGTGGCTTTCGACGGCGAAGATCGTGGGCGAGTCTTTGGCCGAGGTGGACGCAATATTCAGGCGATTCGCACAGTAATTAAGGCAATGGCTCAGCTTTCGGGTCTTCAGGCTCATTTAGAAATTTACGGAGAGGGCAATTCTCGATCGGAGCGAGAGGGAAATGGGCCACCGCGCTCTTCTGCCCCGCCTACGCGATCGCGGCCTTCTCGACCCAAAAAGTAAACATTAGCAGCCGCTTTTGGGCGCTTGCTGCTATTTATAGGTCTGCCAGCCCTGATACAGCCTCGATTTTGTCGGGGCTGTTGCCGTTCATTGGAAAACTAGCCAGCGCTTGCCTATGGCAAATACAGCTACACTCACGCTACCAACTGCAGAAAGTGCGATCGCCTTAGCAGGGCCACACGAAGAAAATTTGAAACTTTTAGCCCGCCAAACGGGGGCAACGCTAGTGCTGAGGGGGCAAGATTTACTCATTTCGGGAACGGAAAAAGCAGTTGATCTTTGCCGCCAACTGGTGAGTGCGTTAGAGCCGTTATGGAGTACGCCCCAGGGGGTAACTTCAACCGATATTTTGACCGCCAAACAAGCCTTAAGTACGCAGCGCACTGAAGAATTAACGACGCTGTATCGAGATGCGATCGCCCGTACTCGGCGGGGTGAAGTGATTCGGGCTAAAACTTTTCGTCAGCGACAGTATATTGAAGCGCTGCGATCGCGCGACTTAATTTTTTGTGTAGGGCCGGCAGGCACCGGAAAGACGTTTTTAGCAGCTATGGTTGCCGTACAAGCGCTGATGAACAACGAATATGAGCGCTTGATTTTGACTCGGCCTGCCGTTGAAGCCGGGGAGCGTCTAGGCTTTTTACCCGGTGACTTACAGCAAAAGGTTAACCCATATCTGCGTCCGCTCTACGACGCGCTGCACGAATTGCTAGATCCTGAAAAAATTCCCTCTCTGATGGAGCGTGGCATTATTGAGGTAGCGCCGCTGGCCTACATGCGGGGACGCACCCTAAACAATGCCTTTGTCATTTTAGATGAAGCCCAAAATACTACGCCAGCCCAGATGAAGATGGTGCTGACTCGCTTGGGCTTTGGTTCGCGCATGGCCGTCACCGGAGACGTCACCCAAACTGACCTGGGGCAAAATCAGCAGTCGGGCTTGGCGATCGCGCAAAAAATTTTGGCCGGGGTTGAAGGCATTGCCTTTTGCCAGTTGACAAAGGCAGACGTAGTACGTCATCCCCTGGTGCAGCGGATTGTAGCTGCCTATGAAAAATACGAGGCTTGAGGCGAGATTTGGCGTCCAAAGGGGTGCACAAAATTGTTTAGGCTATTTACATCTGCGCCACGCTTTATGCTACTATCAATATCCGTGGATGGGCGGGTCGGTGCCCGAGTGGTTAATGGGGGCGGACTGTAAATCCGCTGGCTACGCCTACGCTGGTTCGAATCCAGCCCGGCCCACCACGGCGTGCCCATGTAGCTCAGTGGTAGAGCACACCCTTGGTAAGGGTGAGGTCATGAGTTCAACTCTCATCATGGGCTTAGATTTGATCAAGTCAGCCTTACGGTTATAGCAAAATGCAACTGAGGACGGAAGGCAGAAACAAGCTTTTCTGTCAGTGACTTGCAGCCGTTGAAAGGTTTCAACGCTTGTGGCTATAGCTATAATCTAATTTCGATGCAGTCTTTGCTGGGCTGAGCGGGCATTCTGCCTGACTGGGCGCATCTCTACCCATAGCCTCAGACGATCGCTCAGCGTTGTGAACTCACAACGGGCTGATACCTAACGCTTCGAGACAACACCAGCAATATAGCTGTAGCCATTAGCTAAAAAATTGACCGACGACTTGCCTCGCCCAGCAGACGCTCAAAGGCGCGATCGCCTTTGAGAGGGAAGCAGGCCGATAGAATACAGGCAGAGAGAAAGCTATCGTTACTCGGCGTGGGTTTGTATGGTACGCGATCGCCCAAAGTCCAAGCGTCAGGTGTCTTACTTTAAATGGGCTGCCCTGATTTTGGCTGTGCTTTTGATTTTTGATATTGCTACGTTTTTTGGGGCTGAAGGGCTTTGGTTTCAGGATGTTAACTATCTCTCAGTTTTTTGGCTACGGTTGAGAACCCAAATTAGCTTGGGGCTATTTTTCTTTTTGACTAGTCTGGCCGTACTCGGCGGCAACCTGTGGCTGACTCAGCGATGGGCCTATTTAAAGGTTGAAGGCGATCGCCGTTCTCGGCGAGGGATTGGCCTGCGCTGGCTGCTACTTATTTCGTTTGTCTTGGGTCTTTTAATTGCGATTCAGCTACTTTATCAGGCTCAAATTGTTGCTAGCTACTGGCAACCTAGCAATACCGTTTACAATCGCAGCTTGCCAATTCCGCTCTGGATCAAGCCAGGTGCCGTACAAGCTTTATTCAATCAACTGACAGCACTGCCTTGGCAAGTGGCTTTGCTAGTGGTCATTGCCATTGGCTTTGTCGTCTTTCCGCAAATTTTAAGCGCGATCGCCGCCGTCTTAATGAGCTTAGGCTTTAGCTTAGTGTTGTCTGGGCAATGGCTTAAAGTGCTATCCGCCTTTCGACCAACTTTATTTGCACAGCGCGATCCGCTGTTTCAGCGCGACATTAGCTTCTACATTTTTCGGTTGCCTGTGGCCGAACTGCTAGAGTTTTGGTTAACCGGACTCTTATTTTTTGCCCTAATTGCGGTTACGCTCATTTATCTGCTTTCCGGAGAAAGCCTCAGCCAGGGACGTTTTTACCGATTTTCGCCTTCGCAGCAGCGCCACATTTATGGATTGGCGGGCAGCCTTTTGCTAGCAACCAGCTTTGGTCACTGGCTAACCCGTTATCAGTTGCTGTATTCAACCCAGGGGGTTACCTATGGCGCTAGCTATACGAGCGTCCATGTCAACCTGCCTGTCAATACTGGACTGAGTTTGATTGCCTTAGCGCTGGCTTTGGTTATGCTCTGGCGTACCCTTTTTTGGTCGGTGAGTGTGGGCAGTTTGTTAGAGTGGTTCACCGAGCTAGGGCATCACCAGTATGCGTATTTGCCACCAATTTCAAAACATCCCCCCACACTCAAGCTTTTATATTGGGGTTTAGGTCTGTACAGCCTCTTGGTTTTACTGGGGGGCATCTTAGCGCCTATGGTGGTGCAGCGCTTGGTGGTACAACCCAACGAGCTAGTGCGAGAACGGCCTTATATTGAGCGATCGATCGCGCTTACCCGGTCTGCTTTTGATTTAGACAATATTCAAGTTGAGCCGTTTAACCCTGATGACTCGCTGACGCTGCAAGATCTGCAGCAAAATAGCCGCACGATTAACAACATTCGGGTTTGGGATACGCGCCCGCTATTAGAATCCAATCGCCAGCTTCAGCAAATTCGTCTGTATTACGAATTTTTAGATGCCGATGTCGATCGCTATTCGCTAATTCAAGACGATGGCACTACCGATCGCCGTCAGGTACTCATTTCGGCGCGAGAACTGAACTACGATCAGGTACCCGCAGAAGCTAAAACCTGGGTCAATCAGCATTTAATTTATACCCACGGCTATGGCTTTACCATGAGTCCGGTTAACACGGCAGCAGCCAGCGGCCTGCCTGACTACTTTATTCAAGATATTGCTCATGTGCCCAGCAGTGAGGTAATTCGGCGGAGCATCCCCGTAGGAGAACCTCGTCTTTATTTTGGTGAACTCACCGACACCTACGTCATGACCCGCACCCGGGTCGAAGAGTTAGACTACCCCAGCGGCAGCGATAACGTTTACAACATCTATGATGGGCGGGCGGGCATCCAGATTGGCAGCCGACTGCGGCGCTTGCTCTTTGCCAAACATTTGAGCGATTGGCAGATGATCTTTACGGCCAACTTTACCCCCGATACCCGTCTGCTCTTTCGCCGCAATATCAACGAACGGGTGAGAACGATCGCTCCTTTTTTGCGCTACGACGCTGATCCTTATTTGGTGGTGGCTGATGTGGAACCAGCGGGGTTAGACACCCCCCCAACCGCAGCGGCAACCGATGAGCCTAACTATCTTTACTGGATTATTGATGCTTATACCACCAGCGATCGCTATCCATATTCAGATCCGGGCGACTACGACTTTAACTACATTCGCAACTCCGTCAAAGTGGTCATTGATGCTTATCACGGATCAGTCAATTTTTACGTGGCCGATGCTAGCGATCCCATTATTCAAACCTGGAGCAAAATTTTCCCCAGTATGTTTCAATCGCTGGACGATATGCCGCCAGCCTTGAGAGAACACATTCGCTACCCACAAGATTTTTATCAGGTGCAGTCTGACCAACTGATGACCTACCACATGACCGACCCACAGGTTTTCTACAACCGTGAAGATCAGTGGCGGGCACCCAACGAAATTTATGCCAATGAACCTCAAACCGTCGAGCCTTATTACCTGATTATGCGGCTGCCCGCTCAAGAGTCGGCTGAGTTTATTTTGCTGCGCCCGTTTACACCTGCTCAGCGCAATAATCTGGTGGCTTGGTTGGCAGCTAGCTCAGATGGCGATCGCTATGGCCGCATGCTGCTCTACCGCTTTCCCAAACAAGAGCTGGTTTTTGGCCCAGAGCAAATCGAAGCGCGAATCAACCAAGATCCTGAAATTTCTCAGCGGATCTCGCTGTGGAATACCCAAGGCTCACGCGCCAACCAAGGCAATTTGCTCGTCATTCCCATTGAGCAATCGCTGTTGTACGTCGAGCCACTTTATCTCGAAGCTGAGCAAAATCGGCTCCCCACCCTGGCGCGAGTGATTGTGGTTTATCAAAACCGGATTGCGATGGCGCAAACCTTAGAAGAGTCTCTCGGAACTGTGTTTGGTGCAAATGCAGGCCAACCCACCGCTCCCCCCATCTTGCGAGAGTTAGGCGAAGCGCCAGCCACAGAGGGCATAACCCCAATTACGCCCTCTGCAGCCGAGTCAGCGCCTAGCCCTGAGGCAGATTCAGTGCCTTCGATTCCGGCGGGCGAGTAGTAGTTGAGCCAGCAAAACTGATGCCGCGCTGGAACGGTTTTAGCGTAGGATTTTTCCAGGCTAGCCACTGAGGAGCGATCGAATTCAAGGCTGATGAAAAGGAGCGTGAAAGGCAGAAGCCTCAGGGCTGAGGGCAGATGAAAAGCGTTTCTGTTAGGGGCTTGCAGCTATTGGAGTCATTCAACGCTGGTGGCTACGGCTATAGATGTCTCGACTCCAAGGGCTACCGCTATATCGACCCTGCTACCTAAAAAAAATCCCCGGCAAATTGAATTGCCAGGGATTCATCTCAGGGTGCATCTACCACTCCTTTATTGCGTTGCAGGGCGACCGTATCCGGATAATTTCTAAATTTTCGGCGGAACTTGCTAGGGAACACACTCGACTGCTAAACAGGCTAACGTAGTAACTGCGCTACGAAAGGGATGTAGGCAATGGATTCTTGGGCGAAACGTAGACATTTTCAATCCTTCAGGGGGCCAACAGTTAGCGGCCTTTTAGGGGCGATCGCAGGCTGTTGGCTACTGGCAAGCTGCAGCACTCCTCAAGCCGTTGACTCAACCCCAGCGGCTTCAACCCCAACGGTGACTGAGTCAGCTCCCGCCCTAGACGCCAAGACTTTGAGGCTGCTGTATACTCGCATTCCCGCTTCGCTCAATCCCCATCTGGCAACGGGGTTTCAAGATTTTGAGGTGGCTCGAATTGTTTATGAACCCCTGGCTAGTTACAATGCAGCCGGAGACTTGGTGCCGCTGCTAGCGGCTGAAATTCCCAGTCTTGATAACGGCGGCGTAGCGGCTGACGGGCTTTCTGTCACCTGGAAACTGCGGCAAAATGTGGCTTGGTCAGACGGCGAACCCCTGACAGCGGCTGATATTGTTTTTACGTACGAGTTTGTCCAAAATCCTGAAGTTGCCGCTGCCACCGCCCAGTTTTACCAGGGAATCAAGTCTGTTGAAGCGATCGACGACTACACCGTCAAAATCAGCTTTGAACGACCTAACCCAGCTTGGTCTATTCCGTTTACTGGGCAAAACGGCGTTATTTTACCCCAGCACGTTTTTGCAGACTACAACGGCCTCAAAGCCAGAGAAGCCCCTGCCAACTTTGACCCGATTGGGACTGGGCCTTATCAAGTTGAGTCTTTTGAATCGGGGCACCTGATTTTTCAGCGCAATCCCAATTACTGGGGCGAACAGCCCTACTTTGAACAGGTAGAAATTTTTGGCGGCATTGCCCCCTATGCAGCGGCGCGAGCCGTACTGAAAACAGGCGAGGCCGATTTTGCCCATAACCTCCAGGTAGAAGCGGAAACCTTGGCCGAACTTGAAGCAGAAGGAGCCGGAAAAGTGGTTACAACCTTTGGTTCCTCTGTAGAGCGGATTATGCTCAATCCGACTGACCCTAACCAGGAAACAGAAACCGGAGAGCGATCGAGTGTTGACAATCCTCACCCGTTTTTGAGCGATCGCCAGGTTAGACAAGCGATCAACTACGCAATCGATCGGCAGATGATTGCTGAAGAACTCTACGGCAAAACCGGACAGCCGACCGCGCAGCTTTTAGTGGCTCCTAGCCCTTATGTTTCTGAGCGCATCAGCGCTGAGTATGACCTCAATCGCGCTGCCGCTTTGCTAGAGGAGGCGGGATGGAGCGATACAAACGACAACGGCACCCGCGATAAAGATGGGGTTGAAATGAACGTGGTTTTTCAAACTTCGGTCAACCCGGTGCGCCAGAAAACGCAGGCCATCATCAAAGCAAACCTGGAAGCAATTGGGATTGGCGTGGAGATTAAGCGGGTACGGGTAGACGATTTCTTTTCAGCGGATCCGGCTCAGACGGATAGTATCAATCACTTTTATGCTGATTTACAGGCTTACAACATCGGCAACGACAGCCCCGATCCGGAAGTTTATATGAGCTGGTGGGTTTGTGACGAAATTGCCAGCCAAGCCAATAACTGGCAGGAGCCTAACAATGCCCGCTACTGCAACCCCGAATATGATGCTCTTTGGCAAGCAGCTAGCCAAGAACTTGATCCGCAAAGGCGGGCTGAACTGTTTCAGCAGATGGATGAATTGTTAGCGCAGGATGTAGCGGTCATTCCGGTGGTGCGACGGGCGATCGCCAATGGCGTTAGCCAAACCCTCGTCGGACTCAATCCGACACCGTGGGACACCAGCACTTGGGACATTGCTCGCTGGCGACGCGCAGACGCAGCCGAAACTGCCGAGCCAGCACCTACCGAATCTCGCCCCGCCTCGCCAGAGACTCCTCAAGAAGCAGAGTCTTGATGCAGCGCCGATTGCAGATAATGCCAGGTCGAGGCAATCACGCCACTCGAAAGATGCGGATGGGGATAGGTGTCAGCGACCAAAAACGTGATCAAGATAGCTAGAAACAGCCGATTTAAGCGAATGGGAGTGCGGGCAATTGTCATCATTACACCGTTGAAAACGCGGGTGGCAGTCATCTCTGCTGATCTATACTGCTAAGCACCACAGGCTTATGCACATAAATTGACTACACGACATTTGCTGAAGTTTCGGCCAAAGGGGTTCAACTCATAAAAAAAGCGATCGCCCTTAAAGAGCGATCGCCTCACTACCTAATCGAAAAGTCAGAAAACGAGCAGACTAGTCCACCTGAACGTCAATGGCAGGTTCGCTGAAGGTGCTAGCAGCCTGGTCGGGTACCTGCTGACGGCGCTTGTTGAGATACTCAGCCGCAAGCTGAGACACTTCCGAAACCAAAAGGGTAACGAGAATGCCATCATCAATCCAGCCAATCACCGGGATGAAGTCTGGAGAAATATCCAACGGGCTGAGCAAATAGAGTAACGTGCCGAAGACAATAAGCCAGCGATAGCGCGTATTACGCAGCGTATTGCGATACCACTTATAAAAAGCTTCAACCAGGTTTTGCATGAGGGCACCTGCCATTTCATTTTTGTTTCACTTTCGATCATGCCAGTGATTTCTTTAGGCTACGAGTGTAGAAACCCCTCAGCTATAGGACGGTTGCTCCCACCTGGCACAATCAACCTCCAATCGCTCATTCGTAGTCTTCATCACTGCCGGATGACGGCAAGGGGGGCTTATGATAAATCGCAGGATGAAAGACGGGATTGAGCAAGAGGCAAACGCAATATGCAAGGCTTTGACTGGAAAAAGCTGCAAAATGGCTCAGATATTCGCGGTGTGGCTCTAGCAGGCATCGCTGATGAAGCGGTGAACCTGACGCCTGAAATAACGCAGCAGTTAGGCCAAGCTTTTGTCCACTGGCTAGCCGCTAAATTGAACAAGCCTACTGCCGATCTAACCGTTTCGGTAGGGCGAGATAGCCGCCTATCGGGGCCAGTGTTGATGCAGGCAGTAATGAGGGGGATGGCGATCGCTGGTAGCCATGTCTACGACTTTGGCATGGCCTCAACGCCAGCTATGTTTATGAGTACCGTCACTCCTGGCTTTGACTGCGACGGTGCCATCATGCTCACCGCTAGCCACTTACCGTTTAACCGCAATGGTCTTAAGTTTTTTACGGCGCAAGGTGGCTTAGAAAAGCAAGATATTAGCGACATTTTGACGCTGGCAGCGAAAAATGAATTTACGGCTGCGATCGCTCAAGGCAGCGTGGAGCCGCACGATTTTATTTCGGTTTACGCCGCACAGCTAGTTACCAACATTCGCCAGACGGTGAACCATCCCAAGCATTTTGAGCAGCCGCTCAAGGGACTCAAAATTATATTAGATGCGGGTAACGGTGCGGGTGGTTTCTATGCCAGCCAGGTTTTAGAACCCCTGGGAGCCAACACCACGGGCAGCCAGTTTCTCGACCCTGACGGTACCTTTCCTAACCATATTCCCAACCCCGAAGACAAAGCCGCGATGGCGTCCATTTGTCAGGCGGTGGTGGCAAATCAGGCTGACTTCGGCATTATCTTCGATACCGATGTCGATCGCGGTGCTGCTGTAGACGCCTCTGGCAAAGAACTCAACCGCAATCGCCTGATCGCGTTAATTGCAGCCGTGGTTTTACAAGCCCATCCCGGTTCGACAATTGTGACGGATTCAATTACCTCTGAAGGCTTGACCCAGTTTATCGAAACCGATCTTAAGGGCATCCACCATCGCTTTAAGCGCGGCTATAAAAACGTGATCAACGAGGCCATACGGCTAAACCAGACGGGTCAAGCGTCTTGGTTAGCGATCGAAACTTCAGGTCACGGCGCGATGAAAGAAAACTATTTTCTTGATGATGGTGCTTATCTGGTTAGCCAGCTACTAGCGGAGTTAGCCAAAGCGCGGCTGGCAGGTAGGTCTTTGAGCGATCTGATCGCCAATTTGCAGGAACCCGTTGAGAGCGAAGAATTTCGCTTTAAGATTGCTGCTGAAGACTTTAGAGCTTACGGGCAGCAGGTAATTGAGCAACTCCAAGCCTTCGCCGCCAAACAAGCCGACTGGCAGGTTGTGCCCCACAATTACGAAGGCATTCGCATTTCTTGCCAGTCACCGACGGAAGCGGGTTGGTTTCTGCTGCGCCTTTCACTCCATGACCCGGTTTTGCCCTTAAACGTCGAATCCAATGTGGCAGGCGGCGTAACGCAAATTGCCAATCGGTTATTGGCTTTCTTTCAAACCTGCGACAAGCTTGATCTGCGATCGCTCCAGCAGGTTTTGTCTTAGTTGCAAGCCAGGAGAATCACAAGCGATGCAAATTTGGGTCGATGCCGATGCCTGCCCCAACGTGATTAAAGAAATTCTGTTTCGGGCGGCTAAGCGGGTAGCAATCAAAACAATTTTGGTCGCTAACCAGCCTTTGCAGGTACCCGCCTCGCCCTATATTGACACTGTGTTAGTTCGTTCAGGCTTTAACCGAGCCGATGGCTATATCGTAGAGCAACTTCAGGCGGGTGATTTAGTCATTACAGCTGATATTCCGCTGGCGGCGGCAGCGATCGCCAAAGGAGCCTATGCCCTGAGTCCTCGCGGTGTGTTCTTTGACCAAGGGAACATCCGTGAACGCTTGTCGCTACGAAACTTTATGGATGAACTGCGCAGCGGTGGCGTCGATACAGGTGGGCCACCTGCCTTTAGTCAGCGCGATCGCGAAGCCTTTGCCAACCAGCTCGACCGCTTTCTAGCCAAACGTTAGCAGCCTAGATCATCGAAAGAGAACTGTCGCCCCCAGCCTTGCAACCCTTCAATGTCCACAAGCCACCAACAGAAAACTCCCCCATCCTCCCATCCCCCCCTCCCCCCTTCTCCCACTCCCTCAACGTATCGATTTCTGTAACCCAACTTTGCCGCCATCAGATTAATTGCAGAATTAAAGCGTTCGTTTCTAATCTCCTTGTCTTTCCATTCCAATGCATTTGCATTGGAATCTTTTTTGAGAGGCTTTGCCTCTGGAGTCATCACTATGCAGACCTATCTGGCTTCTCTAGTTAGCTTTTTGGGAATTGGCTTACTCACCGCTTCACTGTCCACCCAGGCGGCACCCGCTCAAACCCCTCCGCCCACTGACAACACAAGTCAAAATGCATCCCCTACGATTGCACCCATTGGCGAATTTGGCGGGGCTTATGATCAGTTGCAAAGCTACTTGACCATTGGCGATTGGCAAAGAGCCGATCAAGAAACCCGCCGCCTTTTGCAGCAGTGGGTGCATGCCGATGGTGACTGGTACGGAATGCCCCAATCTAGCGCAATTCCGGCTGATGTGATTCGCACCCTCGATCAGCTTTGGACGACAGCTAGCAATGGGCGCTTTGGCTTTAGCGTGCAGCAGCGTCTCTGGCAAGACATTGCTGCGCAGCATATTGGCAATCCTGAGGCAGCGGTGCAAGCCTTTGGCGATCGCGTGGGCTGGACTCGCAACGTATCGAGCGACTACCAGTTTATTTCACCCGCATGGCTGACGGAGCCAGAACTTAACTATAGCCGCCAAGCCCCGGTGGGTCATTTGCCCTGGACGGGTTTAGATTGGCAGATTGTTTCTGATATCGCTAGTGGCTCTGCTTCAGGCTGTGGTAGCTGCACGATTGATGCCATGTATTTGCAAGGCGATCGCTTTAACCGCTATCTGCCCAGTCTGTACGATCGCGTTAAGCTTGCACTTACCGTCATCGAGCCGATTGCCAGCAGCAATTGGCAAACCCCACAACTCCGCCAGGAAATTGACCTTAAAGCCCTTTATCCGGAAACGACCTGCCCAATTTATATCCCAGCGGCAGCCATTAGCCCAGATAGCAGACGCTTGGCGATCAGCAGCTATCGCGATGGGCAAGCTTGCAGCGAGTCTGACAACCGTACGCTGACCCTCTGGAATTTGGCTACTGGTGAAATGACAGCGCAGCTCGTTCGAGGCCAAGCAACGGTAGCTTTTGCTGATTCGGGTACGCCTCAAGCGCCATCCACTGAACAGACGACTCTGATCGGCGATGGGGTTAACGCCGTTGCTTTTACGCCCGATGGCCGCCTTGTCGCTGCCGGACTGTCTGATGGCAGCGTCAAACTCTGGGATGCTCAAACGGGGACAGCCGTGCTGACGCTGACAGGGCACAGGTACGCGGTACATGCGATCGCCATTAGCCCGGATGGTCGCCAACTCGCCAGTGCTAGCGCTGATCAAACGATTCGGTTGTGGAACCTGCCAACCGGGCAGCTAGCGCAAACGTTGAGTTTAGAACCTTCGACTGCCGTTGTCCAAACCCTTAGCTTTAGTCCTGATAGCCGCCGTTTGGTGAGTGTAACCGGAGCCAACAAAGTGCAGCTTTGGCAGACTGGCAGCGGTCAACTCGTTCGTACCTTTATCGACGCAGGCACACCTACGGATCATCCGATTCCTGTTGCCTTTAGCCCCAACAGCCTGATTCTGGCAACCAGCGATGTAGACCACAGCGTCAAACTCTGGAATGCCCTCACCGGAGCCAGAATGCTTACCCTACGCGGACATCAAGCTGCGGTGCGATCGCTGGCCTTTTTACCCGATGGCCAAATGCTAGCCAGCCAGAGCGAAGACAACACTGTGCGGCTGTGGAACCTGCCAGCGCCTCAGCTTACCCGCGTTTTTAGTGATGTTAATTTTGCGGGGCAGCTGCCGCACCTGGCTTTGAGGGCAGGCCGCTTAGCCGTGAGTCCTGATGGGCGATCGCTAGCGACTAGCGCCCTTCTACCCCCTGCGAGTGAACAAGAAACCCCTGTTTTAGGACTCAAGCTTTGGCAGCTTGATAGCGGTGAGGTCTTAGCCACAATTCCGGACGTGTCTAACTTTGACTTTAGCCCCAACAATCAGTTTTTAGTCACCTATGGCCAAACGCTTCGTATTTGGCAACCTTAGAACATTGAGCCTAAAAATTATGCAACCGCAAATTCTAGTCTCGCTGTTGGGCACCGGGGCGATCGCTTTGGTCGCTTGTAGCCCCATGACGCTACCCGCCGCCGATACCCGGTCTGAGCTGATCAACACCTCAGCAACTGCTCAGACCCGTGACAATGTTTGGGCATCTCGTTTTGTTTTGGCTACTTCACCCCCCGGCTGGACGATTGCGCCTTGTGAGGGCACAGCGCCATTTTTATGTTTTTACCAGCAAGGCCAACTGGCCGGAACCCTAGAACTGCAGCAGTGGACGTTGGAACAAATGCCAGAGTTTGAACAGGCGTTAGCAGCAGCAGGGCTAAACCAGACTCAGATCGATCTAGAGGATCTGACTCAGCTAGGCCAAATGCGGGTAGCGCTCACAGCTCAGGTAGCAGACTTTTATCAAACCCTTGAGCAAGACCGGGCGGCTGAGGCGATCGCCTTTACGGCTGAATCTCCAGTAGAGGTTGCAGTTGGCTCACTGCCAGGGTTGCGTTACGGCTTCCAGCAAACTGACCCGGCGGGCACTGTACAAGAGCAAACCATTGGCTATATCGCCTTTGACGGTCAAACGCTCTATGTCATCACGACGACGGCTCCCTACGACTCACCCCCAGGTTTTGGGCAGTTGGTTGATCTACAAGCTTTACAGCCCTATCTTGACTCGGTTGTTAGGGGTTTGCAGTTGTAGTTGTTGCTGATGGGGAGTGAGGGGCGTGGGGGAGGGCGTGGGGGCGATGGCACTGGTACGGTG
>NZ_JBQLZL010000077.1:0-17496 GCF_052168255.1 Almyronema sp.
AGGGGGCTGAGCCAGCTATTCGCTTCAGCTTGTATACTCAGTATTCAAGGTATCGACGCTGCAAACATACCTGAGCGCTGAACGTTAGCTGCCCCATGCCGGATCTATCAAGCTTTTACAGTCTGTCGTCGCCGTTGGTGGCTCAACGCAGTCAATGGCTGGCCTATTTACAACAAACTCAGGCGATCGCAGTCATGCGGGCACCTTCGCTGGAAGTGGGGCGCAAAATGGCTCAAGCCGCAGCAGCGGGCGGTCTCACCTGCCTGGAAGTCACCTGGAACAGTCCGCAAGCGGCTCAACTGGTAACCCAACTGCGGCTAGATTTGCCCCACTGCCACATTGGAGCAGGCACCTTACTCACCCTAGAACACTTGCAGCAAGCTCAACAGGCGGGGGCGCAGTTTTGTTTTTCGCCCCATACCCATCCGGCTTTGGTGCAAGCGGCGCTGGAGCGATCGCTGCCGTTTATTCCAGGAGCCCTGACCCCTAGCGAAATCGTGCTAGCTTGGCAAGCGGGGGCTGCCAGCGTTAAGGTTTTTCCGGTGATGGCTATGGGGGGGGCGAGTTACCTGCGCAGTTTACAGGGGCCTTTAAGCCATATTCCGCTAATTCCTACCGGGGGGGTGCGCTGTCAAGATGCGGTGGCGCTGCTCCAAGCCGGGGCGATCGCGGTGGGGATTGCCAGCGATTTGTTTCCCAAAGTAGACCTTCAGCAGGCCAACTGGTCAGCCATTAGCCGCCGCGCCGCCGAACTCGTAGAGGCATTAGCAGTCGTTCGCCCTCAGCTCCCTAGCTTAAAGGCTTCGACAAATAGCCCATAGGTTAGGCCAATTTTAAAGGCATTGATTAAAGAACCAAAAACGCTGCTGGCGCTGCCGCGCTGATTATCACTGCGATCGCGGCTGGGCTTGCGGTAGTGAAAACGGCTGACTAGCTCTACGAAGCCAATCAGCAAGGCGGAAATGAGAACGTCTAAATCTGCTGTTTGGCCAGCCGTCGCTGAAACCGCTACCGCAAAAAAGTTGCCAAATAGCAAGCTAATAATTTCTAACGACAGCCGCCGCCAGGGGTTACCTACCCACAGCAAAAAACGATTCAGCGTGCTGCTAAAAAGCGTACTCAGCCGCGTATTTTGCATAGCGCTCCCTCAGCGTCAACGACAGGCCGGATGCAGCCCCCCTTGGGTACAAATAAAGATTAGCTGCTCACGGCTTAAATTTTGAGCCTGACTAAAATCTACGCCTGCTAGTTGAGACCCTTCAGCCCCATCCGTCGGTAGCTGATTGATAAATCCATCTGCCTGGGGTGTGGCCGCAACCGTTAGCGTTGCCCCCGCTAAGTTAGCCCCCGCTAGATTGGCGGCGCTCAACTGCGCGCCTACTAGGTTAGCCCCTTGCAGGTTGGCGTTTTGCAGGTCGGCGTTGGTCAGGTCAGCCCCTGCTAGGTTGGCTTCAGAAAGGTTGCTCCAGGCCAGCTTAGCCCGTTGCAGATCGGCTTCTGCTAGATTAGCCCCTTGCCAGCCCGAACGAGCCAAGTCGGTTCTGCTCAACTTCGCGCCTGCGGCCTGCACCTGTTGTAGTTGAGCGTCTCTGAGCTTTGCCCCCTGCAAATTGGCTGCTGTAAGGTCAGCCCCGGTCAGACTTGCTTGGTTGAGGGTGGCTTGTTTCAGGCTGGCTCCAATTAGCTGGGCGTTGCTCAGGTTAGCTTGCGTCAAATTGGCCTGGTCGAGCTGCGCCCCTGGCAAGCTGGCTCGGCGGAGACTGGTCTGCTGGAGTTGGCTCCAGCGCAAGTCTGCTGCTGTTAAATCGGCAGCCGTCAGGTCTGCGCCGCTTAAGTCGGTGATCCAGTCGTCATAGGTGCCCGGTTGGCGATCGCGGCCTGCTGCAAAAAAACGGCTGGAGCGTAAACGCGCCCCGTTTAAGTGAGCGCCCTGCCACTGGCTACCCGCTAGCTGGGTGCGAATCAAAACAAGTTGAAAGCTACCTGCCCCGGTCTGAACTTGCGCTAAGTTGACCTGGCTGAGGTCAATTTGGTTGAGTTCACCGCTGTAGAGTACCAAAATTTTGGCGATCGCTCGTTTGACGGCCTGCTGCTTTTGAGCCGCGATCGCTTGCTGGTCGCCATCGCTGAGGGCAGCTAAATCATTGTCTAGAGAGCGGTTGAGCCGATGCAAATAGGGCAAAGCGGCTGGGCCAATGGAAACGAGTCCTTGCTGAATGGTGTCAACTATAGCCGTATCGGTAGACTCCACCAGCAAATCGGCCAAAAAAGGCAAGCGGCGGCTATCCTGACTGTTGGCTAACGCCAAAATTGTCGTCCGGCGCTGCACCAGGCGATCGCTGGGCAACGTGCTTAAGGTTTCAACCAGCGTATTAAACAGCGGGTCATCGACTGCTAAGCGGCTGGCTGTCCCCATTTGCCAGGGGGTTTGGCTACCAATGGCCACACTCACCAGCAAAACTAGCCCCCCCAACGACAAAACGCTTAAAGTTATCAGCGGCGATCGCCGGATATGCTCTACCAGTTCTATCGGCGGCGTCAGCGGTGGTGTAAACACAACCGAAGTCAGACCGCTCTCTTCTTGCCGGACTAGGCTATAGGCGGTTGGATCCTCTTGGCCGTAGAGGCGAGGTGGCCGGCCAGCCAGCGGCAGCGCCGGGGCTAAGGTACGGCGATCGATCACCTGAGTACCTGCTAGCAGGTCGTGCCAGGTTCGCTGTCTGCCCCGCCAGCAGCCGTAGCCGCCTTCAACCAGCAAAACGCCTACCGTCAGCCCTAGCAGGTAGCGCAGGTTAGGAAACAAGCCACTCCAGCGCCAAAGGCCATAAGCAACCAAAAAGGCCGTTCCCCAACGTCCCAGCAGTTCTCGCTGTGCTGCCTGCTGCCAGCTTGGTAACTGTCCTCTAAGGGTGACCACCTGCAAATTGAGCCAGCGCTTAGGCCAGGTTTGACCCGTCCGGCTGAGCTGATAGATTTGAATACTGGCGATCGCCAATGGCCCTACCACCGCCAGCGCTGCCAGCAGCAGCTTGGCAATAGGCATTGGTTCAGCCGCCGTGATTTTGGGTTGAGCTAGCAGCCAGCGCCCCGCAGTCTGCAAATGGCTAAAAGGCGGGGCGATCGCCTCTGCTTCAGCCGGGGCAGGCGGAATGAGTTGGCTAGCCGCCAGTGGCCCCCAGGCTCCCCCTATAATAAAAGCCGTTTCTAGACTCCAGGCCAGCCAGCGCCGTAACCTAAAAGAGGCAGCCCGGTTCGGCATCCGGTGTTTGGCGGGAGCAACTTCGACTGCGGCTGTGTGCGCTTTGGCTGACCGTACCATGCCCTTCCCCTGAATTGTGAGCGGCAATGCTAAGTTAAGAATGCCTTTGTTTTAGCACTCTGGCTGAGACTCTGAGCATATTCTCAGCAAAATTTGGAATTTCGCTGCTTTAAAAAACCGCTCTGGGAACTGTCACAGACAGCCCTTTTCTTCAACCGTAGCGTCGCTACCATAAAAGCGTAGTGAAAAACACCAACACTTTTCAGTAGTCCTTAAAAGTGGGAGCAGATTATGAAACGCTTTCAACCTTGGGTCATCGTTCCCGCTACCGTTGCGGCCTTCGTGGCATTGACGGGTGCAGCCTTTAGCCAAACAGTGGTGCAAACTCCGCTTCAATCGACTAGCACAGTAAATTTGACTTCCGGTGGTTCTCAGTCAGGCTGCGGTAATTTTGGCAACGAAGCGCTACAGCTCAGCGTGACCGAACCGTTTGCTTCTGTCACCATTCGGGTAGAAAACCCTACAGCGGATACAACGCTTTATATTACTGGGCCTAGCAACTTCCGTGAGTGCAAGCGACCTAATACTCAGGGTGTCGTCGAAGCCCCCGGTGCGCTCAATCAGGGCACCTATACTATTTATGTCGGCGATCGCGCTGGCAACAGCCAGGTGCATACCGTTTCGATTCAGCAAAACTAGCCATCAGGGTTAGAGCCGTAGGGTGATGGGCAAATCCTCCTGCTGAAGCTGAGCAAAAACCGTTCACCATTCCCATGATTTGCAACAATGGTAGGGGCGATTCGCGTCGGTGAGTCGCCCCTATCTGCTGTCTAGCCCTGTCCAGCCATTTGCAAATCCATGTCCTTAGCGATCTACAACAGCTTGACGCGCCGCAAAGAACCATTTACCCCGATCGAACCCGGCCAAGTGCGGATGTATTGCTGTGGTGTCACTGTTTATGACTACTGCCATTTGGGACATGCCCGCTCTTATATCGTTTGGGATACCGTACGGCGTTATTTACAGTGGAGCGGCTATAGCGTCCACTATGTGCAAAACTTTACCGACATCGACGACAAAATTCTCAACAAAGCCCGCCAAGAAAACTCATCAATGGCAGCCGTGGCTCAGCGCTTTACGGCTGCCTACTTTGAAGACATGGCTCGTCTCAATATTTTAGAAGCCGATGAGTATACCTACGCCACCCACACCATTGACGGCATTCAGCGGCTAATTCACGAACTTGAGCAAAAACACTTTGCCTACGCTGCCGATGGAGATGTCTACTACAGCGTTCGTCACTTTGCCGACTATGGTAAGCTTTCAGGCCGCAAACTAGACGACATGCAAGCCGGAGCCAGTGGCCGCGTCGGCGCTGATGCGGAAGCGAGTAAGAAAAAAGATCCCTTTGACTTTGCCCTCTGGAAAGCTGCTAAGGAAGGTGAACCCGCTTGGGATTCTCCCTGGGGGCCAGGGCGACCGGGGTGGCATATTGAATGCTCGGCTATGGTGCAGGCACGACTGGGTGACACCATTGATATCCATGTGGGGGGAGCCGATTTGGTATTTCCCCACCACGAAAATGAAATTGCCCAGTCGGAAGCGGCAACGGGTAAACCGCTAGCCCACTATTGGATGCACAATGGCATGGTTAACGTGGGCGGTGAAAAAATGTCTAAGTCGCTGGGGAACTTTACCACCATCCGCCAGCTTTTAGATGCGCCTGCTGGCCCCGACCCAATGGCACTGCGGCTATTTGTTTTGCAGGCTCAGTATCGTAAGCCCGTAGATTTTACCGCTGAGGCGATCGCTTCAGCTAAAAATAGCTGGCATACGCTTAAAGACGGCTTGCTGTTTGGCTACGAATATGGCGCTCAACTGGGCTGGGCCGACACTACGCAGACCGCCTTTGGCGACCCGGCGGCCATGCGCATTGCGGCAGACAGTGCGGCTGCACAGCAGTTTCAAACTTCAATGGACGATGACTTTAACACGCCTGGGGCGGTGGCCGTGTTGTTTGACTTAGCCAAGGAACTGCGCCGCCAGGGTAACTTAATTACCCATCAAGGCCAAGCCGACACCGACGCTGAAACGCTGCGCCAGCACTGGCAAACCCTGGTAGTGTTAGCCCAGGTTTTAGGTTTGCAGGCTCAGCCAGAAGTGGCTGCGGCAGGTTCAGAGGGTTTGAGCGAGGCTGAGATTGAAGCAAAAATTGCCCAACGTCAGGCCGCTCGCCAAGCCAAAAACTTTGCCGAAAGCGATCGCATTCGCGACGAACTGCAAGCCCAGGGCATCACCTTGATCGACAAACCCGGTGGTCTGACAGACTGGCACCGTTAGGGAATGGTAGCTGTGCCGATGGTTTCTTCGGAGTCTTTAGGCCGAATTACCACTGTATTGTGCAGGCTAATATCGGTTCCTGCCGGCAGAGTTAGCTCAAACGAACCGCTGTTTTGAGGCAGTTCGCCCAACTCAATCACCCGCTTAGAAAAGTTGCCGCGAATCGTCAGATAAGCCTGTAAGGTGTCTGCTGGAGCATCGGTGTGAAAATCTTTGAAGGCCAGCGTCGCCGCCCCTCCCCCCAAAATAGCAGCGCCAACATTGCCGCTAGTGGTGTACTGATCAGTGCCTGAAAGTGCGCCCATGGGTTGCCATCTCTAAATCGCCAGTTCTTAGGGTACTGCCTAACGGTTCAGGTCGCCCAGTTTTGGGGCTACATCAGCGTTAGCTGCTGTTCGCCGATGGCCCAACCGCCCGATGACCCTTCATACCCCAAATGCCGACAGGCGGCTGGAGTGACCACGCGACCGCGTGGGGTTCGTTGCAGATAGCCAATTTGCATCAGGTACGGTTCGTAGACCTCTTCAATGGTTTGGGCATCTTCACCCGTTGCTGCGGCCATGGTATCTAACCCGACGGGGCCACCGTTGAAATTTTCAATCATCACACTCAGCAGACGGCGATCTGTCCAGTCTAGCCCGCAAGGATCAACGTTAAAAAGCTGTAGCGCTTCGGCGGCAATGCTTTCTGTAATTGTCCCAGAGGCTTTCACCTGAACGTAGTCTCGTACTCGCTTGAGCAAGCGGTTAGCGATACGAGGGGTTCCGCGCGATCGCCGCGCAATTTCTTTTGCCCCGCACTCACCAATTTCAGTGGCTAGCACCTTGGCCGTACGCAGCACAATTTCGCTCAGTTCATCAATTTCATAAAATCGCAAGCGTTGCACCAAGCCAAAGCGATCGCGCAGCGGTGAAGTCAGCGCCCCCACGCGCGTCGTTGCCCCCACTAGCGTAAAGGGCTGTAGCGGAATGCTGCGCGTTCGCGCACTTTGACCCTTGCCAATGGTGATGTCTAAGCGAGCATCTTCCATCGCTGGATACAAAATTTCTTCGGTGACGCGGGGCAAACGGTGAATTTCATCAATAAACAACACATCACCCGGTCGGAGGTTAACCAGCAGCCCCACAATATCGCGAGGGCGCTCCAGCGCTGGAGCCGTGGTGATTTTGCAACTAACGCCCATTTCCTGGGCGAGGATGAGAGCCATAGTTGTTTTGCCCAAACCGGGCGGGCCATACAGCAACAGGTGATCGAGGGGTTCTTGCCGCGACTGAGCTGCTTTAATCGCAATACTTAGCACTTCCTTGAGCGCTTTTTGACCAATGTAATCAGCTAGCTGCTGAGGGCGCAGACTTTCTTCTTGGCGGTGGGTTTCGGTGCTGATGCGCTCGGCTGACAAATCTACCGCAGCGCTGGCTTGAGGCGATCGCGCCTTGAGCGGCTTTGTCTGAGCTGAGGCAGGCTCGGCAGACGAGGGCAAGTCAGCATCTGGCTGCTTAGAAGAAATAATTGCCATAGGTTCAGGCAGCGCTGCTACAAGGGTGACTATAGGGCAAATGTACTCATAAGTGAGCGATCTTGCAACCTCAACGCCCCCAACTCAGCAAAAGTTGACCCAAAGTTGTTTTAGAGTCCGCTGACTTCGAGTAAATCAGTCAGGGTAGGGCAGTAAGGTTCTAACCCTAGCGTGGCGGGATTGACCGGGTCTTGGTAAACGAAGTGGCGATAGCGTAGACAAAAGCGATCCCACTCGGCCATGCGAATACGAAACACAGAGATCAAAACGTTGGCAAGGCTCAAAGACAACGGCAACCGAAAACAAATGTGCTGATTAAGATACTGGCAGGTTTCTTCAACCGCCTGATTGGCCGTAATCGCCGGGTTGCCCAACACCAATTCTCTGGGTTCGCCCGGTTGCGGCGGATGCTCAACTAGATGATGGACAACTCTGGCAATGTCTTCGGCGTGGATGAAGTGAAAGCTACCATCCGCCTTAAAAAAGCGAATTAGCTTCATCCATTTAGCGACTTCAGCCAGCCCGCCAGAGATGTGAGAAGCTGGCTTGTCTTTGTCGCCACCGAAAACCAGGGTGGGAAAAACCGTGGTAATTTGAGGGGCGATCGCCAACTGACTGAGCTTTTCGTGGCAGAGGTACTTAGTGCGAATATAATCAGTGCCGATTTCAGCGGCTTCTTGGAAGGGCTGATTGTGTTGGTCGAGAATGCTGGCGGTTGAAAAATAAATTACCTGCTGACAGCGATCGGGATCTAATAGCGCCAGCAGCTGTAGGGTTTGAGTCACGTTGACCGCATAGGTAACGTCTGGATCGCCCCAGGCGGCTGCGGTCAAAATTGCCCCATCCATCGTGCCCAGTAAATCAGCAAAGTCATCAATGTCTTTGAGATCGCCTTCTACAATGTGAACCTGGGGGTAGTTTTGCACATTGAGCAGAAGTTTTTTCGGATCGCGCAGCAGCAGAAACAGCTCATGGGCAGTTTCGCGGATTAGGGTTTCTACAATGTAGTGACCAATACAGCCACTAGCCCCGGTAATGAAGATTCGCTTAGGCGATCGCGGTGATAACTCTATCGAAAGCTCAGCGTGAGCGTCAGGAGACGGAGAAGCAGTTGGCACGAGAACGCTACAGGTACATAGGCAGTCGAACAGCTTAGATCTGCTTGGCGCAACTAAGCTAACGACCAGCTTACCCTAAACTCAGCAAACTTCTGTTACAAAGAGACGCTTACTGAAGCGGTTATGTCATCAAAAACCAGAACCGTCTCCGTAACTCCCCTCACTCACAAGTTGAGATGGATCTAGGCGTGGGCGGCCATGAGCTGATCGACCTGCTTAGCCGTTTCAAAGAAGTAAGCCGCATTTTCTTCTGGCGTTCCTGGCAAAATGCCATGCCCCAGGTTGAGAATATGGCCGCGATCGCCCGCTTTGCGAATTGTGTCAAAAATGCGATCGCGAATAAACGCCTTAGACCCAAACAAAACACCCGGATCAACGTTGCCTTGCACCGCCATCTCTGGGCCTAAGCGCCGTCGAGCATCGGCCATATCAACCGTCCAGTCAACGCTAACAATATCTACCCCAGACTCAGCCATTAGCTCTAGCACCCCAGCACTACCGCTGATGTAGAGAATCAAAGGCGTTTCCGGATGAGTTGCTTTTACCTGACGCACAATCTGCTGCTGATAAGGCAGCGCAAACGTCTTATAGTCTTCGGGGCTGAGCTGTCCGGCCCATGAATCAAATAGCTGAATCACCTGGGCACCGCAGTCAATTTGATAGCGCACATAGACGGCAATGTTGTCGGCAATCTTGCTCAAAAGCTGGTGCAGCATCTCTGGCTCCGAAAAAGCCATGCCTTTGATAACGGCATAGTTTTTAGAGCTTTTGCCCTCAATCGCGTAAGCCGCTAGCGTCCACGGAGAACCGACAAAGCCGAGTACCGCCGCTTGGTTGCCCACTTCTTGCCGCAGCGTTTGCAAAATAGTGCGGATAAACGGCAAAGCGGTTTCCGGGTCAAGATCATGCACCTGGTCAATTTGCGCTTGGGTGCGAATGGGCGGCATGATCATTGGCCCTTTGCTTTCCACAATGTCAAAGGGAATACCCATACCGGGCAGGGGCGTCAAGATGTCAGAAAACAAAATTACGCCATCAGGCTTAAACGCTCGCCAGGGCTGCAAGGAAATCTCAATCGCCAGATCTGGATTTTCAGATCGTTCTCTAAACGAAGGGTATTGATCGCGCAAATCGCGATAAACCTTCATGTAGCGGCCCGCTTGCCGCATCATCCAAACCGGCGGTCGCGATAACTGTTCTCCCCGCGCGGCCCTAAGCAAATAAGGAACCTGTTCTAAGCCTGTCATTGAAACGCCACCGAAACTAAGCGAACTTTTTAAAGGGCATTCGCTAGCTTACCATTGTGTGATTCTTGCCTATCAATCGATCAGTTGCTGGGGCGGTCATTGGAGTTTGACCGTAGGGTTCAGCAATAGGCTTAGAATGAGGAAACGTAAGCTCTATAGTCGTAAGCTGGACGTCTGTTATGGAGATTGTGAATTTTTTTGAAAAACTGGAAGGTAGCTGGTTTTCGCAGCGAACAACTCACTACGTCTCCACGCAAACGTCTCAAGCCGGACAGTCAGATCTAACGATGGAGCTAGTCAAGGCCGAAGATGCTGCCGTTACAGAGCTTTGCCAACAGCTTGCGGCTGATCCTCAGCAGGCTTTGTTGGGGATGCGAATTACTCAAGATAGCCAGTTGGTGGGCGAAACGCGCCGCCAAACCCACACGACCTTTTTGGTGCTGCTCAAACCGGATGAACACGGCAGCGGGCAGTTGCTGCGGCAGCAAGCGGCTGACTTTAAGACGGCGGTTGCCGGACGCTATACGCTGGCAGATGAGGTTTTGTCGATTGTGACTGCCGATCAGTCAATTAAGGTTGAAGAACGGCTATGGTTTGCCAACCCCAATCTCCGCATGCGCACCAGCCTGATAGAAACTGCAGATGGCTTTAGCATGGCCTCTTTTTGCTCTGAGATTCGCCGTGGGGTGACCCGTCCCCCGGCTGAAACCTAACTTGTAAGGCCAGGTTTAATTGGTTTGATGGGCGACTGCTCTGAGCTTGGTATAGAACTCAGAATCTTCGTCTATGGGGACAAATTGAACAATTGGGGGAGGCGATGTCCCTAGTTTAGCCACAGCGAGGCGTGACTCTTGCAGGGTTTGCTGGGGTTGCCGGGTTGTTTGGCCGAAATGATGCGAACCGATCGTCAGTGGCGATCGCGCGGGCAACTCAAAATTTTGAGCCATCTGGGGGGCGGCTTTGGCCGCTGCAGGGGGGGCTGTGGCAGTGGCGGCTTCAACCGACTCAGAACACGACGTAGAGGGCTGATAGCCGTAGGTCAACCGCTGGTCAAACGGACTACAAATCATGCGTTCAAATTCGTGGCTGAAATGTCGTAGCGGCTCCTGACGCCGCTGCCAAGCTCGCAAAAGCTGCTCAACCGAAACCGCTTTGTAGCGTCCCTGATGCAGGGCTTCAACCACGGCAGCGCGAATCCAATCGGTAGCTACTACTTGCTGCCAAGACTGTACCCACTGGGTGGCAGAATACCCCATGAGATCAAAGCTGTAATAGTCTAAAAGTGCTGCTGCCTGATCCGCGTGAGCATCTATTAACGACATGATTGGCACTCGCGTAAGGGCTTACCTGGAAGTGTAACGCGGACAACAGCGGGTGAAGCATTGGCTTCTCTTGAGGCGGCAAGACGCTATTGAATAACGCCTCCTTCTACTCGTCTGGCCCCGCCACCTAAAGGCCCCGGATCCCCGGTGTAGTCAAAATTACTTAACCGAAAGCCAACGAATCCGCTGTTTTGAGTGGAGTTGTATCGCAAGATAATGCCATAGGTACGGCGGCTGTACTCCAGAATAAAGTCTAGATTGATTGGCTGACCGTTGTCTAAATTGTAGCTAGTTTGAACGCCTGCCCGAAAAGGGCCATAGATTTGTTGAATAATGCCAAATGAAAGCCGCTGCTGATCGGCATCGCGGTCAAACAAAAAAGGAGACTGATCGCCGCTAAAAAAGTTCTCCGAATAGGACAGATTAATCCGGGTGTAGTCTAAGTAAGGGCGGGAGAAATGACCAAACTGCATATCTAGGCCAATGGTGCCAGCTAGGGTTTCTTGCAGCGAACCATCGGTATAGTAGGTGCCGACACCCCGAATCCCCGTCACAAGCTGAACATAAGGCACCACAGGTACAGGCGTATATCGCAGACCAGCGTCTGGTGTGGCGGGTAAAGGTTCGCCTTCCCAAAGCAAAAATCCTCTGCTGAGGAAAACGCCCGCCTGAAAACGACCCAGGCTAATCAGTCGGCGATCGTCGCCGGGATCTAAAAACCGAGCTAAGTCGGTGTTGGCGGTAACGTATTGCGCCCCCAACTGGTAGCTCAGGTTAATGCCGGTATCTCCTAAGGTAAAAACGGGCGACGTCAGCACGGCTCCTACAGAGCTTTGGACGTTTTGAAAGCCCAAGGAACCGTTGAACAGGCGGTTACGGTAGCTAGCTTCTAAGGCTAGGGTATGGCTGCCGAGCGTGTGCTGAATGCGAGTGCTAGCCCGCAGGCGATCGCTAATATTTTCTAGATCTAAGCCCGGAACGCTGGCAACCGCTCTGAGGTTGGTGTTAGCCCCCAACTGCCGAGAAAAGTTGGTGACGACGCCAAAATTTTCTAGAGAACCGATCTCCGAATTGTCTAAAAAACGCCCCAAATAAAACTCAGGTGTGACTTCTAGCCGGGTCGTCTCGGAATCAATCAGGGGTAGGTCGAGTCCGAAAAAGATGCCGTCGCGATCGCGATTGTCAATGCCGATATCGGTGGGTAGCAAGCTAAACTGATCGCTCTGCACTTGGCCCCGGTTAATCACAAAGCGCGATCGCGGCAGCGGTAGCGAAAAGCCTTGGTCAAAAACGACGCGGCCATTTTCAAAAACCAGCTCATCTTGAAATTCTGAAATGCGCGAGAGTCGAGCAGAGTTAGCCCGAAACTCTAGCTCAGGGGGCGAAAACGGATCGTTAGTTAAGCGAATGTCTTGAGCAAGCCAACCCTCAGCGTTAACGTCAATTTGCCCCGTTTCAAAGCGCAGCCGCCGCAAAGCAGACGCCGAAACCTGGTTGTCGCCTTCGGTGCCAAACTGTAAATTGCTAGGATTAGTCACTTGGCCGACGGGCTGATAGCTGGTGGCACGAGCGCTGAGCGGCACCGTCGTCTGCGCTAGCACATCGTTGTCGGTTTCGGTCGATAGATCCGCCTCAATCGTCGGCAGAAACAAAATGCCGGAAGCATCAAAGACCGTACCCGCAGCTTGTAAAAAATTGTACTCAGCCCGCTCTCCCCGGATGATTTGATCGCCGCGAACCAGGGCAACATTGCCCTCAGCCACCGTAATTCGATTGCGCAAATTAACCCACAAGCGATCGGCATCTAACACGGCATCCGGGAGCGTCAGCACAACGTTGCCAGCGGCAGAAACGATCTGACGTAGCTGATCGTAGTCTTGCTGATTGGCTCTGATTTGAATGGGAACGGCGGCTGATTCTGGGGTGGTTTCGGGGAGATCGGTGGCGGGCACCTCCGTGTCTGGTTCTGGCGGTTCGGCAGGGGGACTAGTCGGCGCAGGCGGCGGCGGAGCGTCAGGGACGCTGCTGCTGACGGAACCCTCTTTCCAAACTTCGCGTGTGGCAGAAGGAGCGGCAGGCGGTAGAGGAATGGGAGGCGACACCAAACCCTGACTCAACTGAGGAGAGACCGTCGTTGCGGCGGCAGGCTTAACGGCGGCTTTAGGTAAGCTAACGGCGGCGATCGCCCGCTGAGGTTGTATGTCAGACTCGCCTACCCGATTGGCAACCCCTACCCAGTCAGGTCGATCGACTGGAATGGATTGATGCGCTAGCGGCTGAGAAGCGGGTGTTGGCGAACTCAGTTGAACGGTGGCTGCTGAGTTCGCAGTGACTTCAGCAAAAGCCAAAGAGGGCGGCTGAACTACCGGGGCCGTTGCAACATCAATAATAGGAGGAGGCGGAGTGGGTGGAACAACCGGATAGGGCATGCCGAATCTAAAAAATCTCAAAAAGATAGCCCGACGAGGCGGGCTACTTTCGTTGGGTTGCTAATCTTAAAAAAAGGCTTAAAGCAAAACTTTATTCAAAGTCTTGACGACCGGGGTTACGGGAGGGATCTCCACTGAGGAAGCCAAAGATAAACAAACCAACAAAAAAGGCCACAACCAGGTAAACAATAATTTTGAGGGTCAGCATGGAGCGCTCTCCGAATACGGAATTTCTACTATGGCTATCATATCCCCAAATGATACTTGCCTTTTTGGCAGATTTTGATCCGGTGAGTTGATTGACGCCTCTAGGCGGGATCGGTTCCAGCGTCGAGCTACTGGCTGAAGCAGTGCCGTGGCGGCTGGGGGGTTAGGGATTGTGCCAGCGATCGCGCAGTCTGGCAAACCAGTTTTCTAACCAGAGTAAGCCCTGGTCAAGCCAACGCAGCAGTTTTTCTAAGGGATGCTCAATATACTCAATCACCGTGGCGGTGGTTTCAATCCAATCGGGGGTAGCGGTGGCGGTGGCAGTCGATTGGGGGATGATCTGAGCCTGCTTGGGGCTGTGAGGTAAAGTGGCGTTTACGGTGGTCGGCGGTATCCGTTTTTCGGCGGCGGCCTCAAGCGCATCAGACCGTTGGCTCGAAGCAGACGAGTTGAACGGCTGCTTGCCCCAAAACTGAGTCAGCTTGAAGCGGATAAATTCAGGCAGTGGTGGCAAAGGAGCCGTGATTGGCTCCATCGCCTGGATGGCTTGGGGTGAACGCAACTGGGCTAAAACCTGTCTGATCTGCTGCCGATAGCTGAGCAAAGGCGGCAGTTTGGCTGGCGCTAGGTCGGCTGACGGTGGCGGCAACGCGGGCTGAGAGCTTTGGGGTGGCTGAAACCGCCCTAATAGCTGCTTCAGATGTTGGCGGTAGTTTGTCCAGTGGGGCAGGCTGACAGGCGCAGGCAGCGCTAACGGAGCGGGCAAAGGCGGCAACCCCTGGGCTAGCTTTGAAGGCTGGGGGAGCTTAGCCAAAAACTGCATTACCTGCTGATGGTAGGTCGTCAGCGTCGGCTGCATGAGTTTGGGCAGAGAGGCTGCCGCTTCTGGCAACCTCAACCGAGCAGACGACTGGGGCAAAGCCCGCTGTCTTAAACCTAAAACAGCGACTAGTTCAGATTCTTTAAACAGGTTTGTGGCGATCGCTACTGGGCCTGTCTGCATCCAGCCCATCAGTTGCCGAAATAATTCTATCGGCGGTAGCGCTTGGCTTTTGCGCCGTGGCAACGGCAAAATTCCTGCTTGTGCCTGAACGAAAGCTTGAGCTTGACGATAGGCATACCAGTAGTGCGCGATCGCCCAACTGATATATTTTTTCAGCGCTAGCTGCTGTGACGCTGTTAGGACATTGAGTTCGCTATTGTCAGGCGCGATCAAAACCAGGCAGCGATCGCTTAGCTGAGAGGCAATGCCCTGCACCTTCAGAGATCCCAAGGTGGCATGGTCTTGTTTTGATAGCTGCCATGTCTGCTGAAGCGAAGTTAGCGCTACCTGTGCCGTAGGGGCTAATGTGCCATCTGTCCTCGCGGCCTCCGGCAAGATAGGGCGATCGCTAGGCGGCGAAAAGATCTGTAGCACTTGCAAAACAGGTTCGGACGACTGCGGAAATTGAGGCACTTCAGCAACTTCAACCACTTCAGCCGGATCTGAGCGGCCAAATAAAAACCCCAAAAGCGATCGCTTGGGACGGCTGGCCTGCGGCTGACCCAACTGGCGCTTAGCAACGCGACTGGTTTGAAACAGGGCATAGACAGGATACAAAACAACCTGAACCCCCCAGGTCACGGCAATCTTAGCCTGCCTCAAAGATTGCTGATAGCGATCGCTGAGCTGCCGCGACTGCCGCAGTAAATGCTTTAGCAAACGGCTTTGATAAGGACGGGAAGAGGAAGCCATGTCAGCGCTGCTCAAGTGACCGATGAGTCTTTCAGTTTGCCATTGACGGATGCAACTGAGGTTGTAGTGTGTTTTTTAAGGGTTTTCAGCCTCAAAAAATCGTCAAAACACTTCTGCCCCGATCTTACCGAAAGTCATGCCCCATTCCGGAAATCCATTGGATTGTAATACGGCCCTGGAAACTCAAATTACAGCAACGCTGCACCGCCTGCGCCACCTCAGCCAGCAAGACATTCAGGCTCAGTGGCATCAATCTCAGCAAGAGGGGAATATCGCGGATCTGGCGCAATGTGAAAGCTGGGCTAACTGGGCGATCGCGCCTCTAAACCAGCGCCAGCACATCGCTTGGCAGCAAGGCCAGCAGGTGCTCTGGCTTTGTCAAACGCTGACCATTCCGGCAGCGCTGAATGGCTATCCGCTGGAGGGGCTAACGCTGCGGCTTGGACTGACCTGGTGGGCAGAGCAAGCCGATATTTTTGTCGATGGTGAACGGGTGCAGCAAGGCGACTTGTTTGATTGCTTTACCCGGCTTTGCCTGACCCCAGCCGCGCAACCCGGCCAGCAATTTCAGGTGGCTCTGCGGCTGGTTAGTCCGGGGCATGATCCGGGGGCTTTAGTGCGATCGCAACTATTTTATGAACTGCCCCATAGCCCTGCCCAAGCCTGCCCCGAACCGGGCTTTGTCGCTGATGAATTGGCGGTTTTACAGAGCTACCTGCGTCAGTTTGATCCCCCTTCGCTGGCCTTACTAGCAGAAGCCACTGAGCTAATTAACTGGCAAGCGGTAGAGCAGCGCGATCGCTTTCAGCAGTCGTTGGCTCAACTGCGCGATCGCTTGCTATGCTTTAGCCCCTGGCTAAAACAACGACAGATTCATTGCATCGGCCATGCCCACTTAGACCTGGCTTGGCTTTGGCCGATTGCCGACACCTGGGATGCTGCCCAGCGCACCTTTGCATCCGTCTTAAACCTGCAAACAGACTTTCCCGAACTCACCTATACCCACTCCAGCCCCGCCTTATTTGCTTGGCTAGAGCAGCATCGACCTGACTTGTTTCAGCAGATTCAGCAACAGGTGGCTGAAGGGCATTGGGCGATCGATGCCGGATTGTGGGTCGAGCCAGAATTTAATTTGATCAGTGGCGAATCCATTGCCCGTCAAATTCTTTACGCTCAGCGCTACTGTCTGGAAAAATTTGGCCACCTCAGCCGTGTCGCTTGGCTACCCGACAGCTTTGGCTTCTGCTGGCAACTGCCCCAACTGTTCAAGCTGGGCGGCATTCGCCTCTTTGCCACCCAAAAGCTCCGCTGGAACGACACCAGCCAATTTCCCTACGAGCTATTCAACTGGCAAGCCCCCGACGGCACCTCCCTCCTCAGCCTCAACCTCCCCCCCATCGGCAGCGACCTCGACCCCCTAAAAATGGCCGAACACGCCTGCCACTGGCAAAGCCAAACCCACCTTAGCCACTCCCTCTGGCTCCCCGGCATGGGCGACCACGGCGGCGGCCCCACCCGCGACATGCTAGAAAAATTTCGCCGCTGGCAAACCTCGCCATTTTTCCCTAGCCTGCGATTTTCGTCGGTAGAGCAGTTTTTGGCAGAGATTTGTGAAGACACGGAGGAGAGGGGATGGGGAGAGGTGGGGAGGTGGGGATGTGGGGATGTGGGGAGGAGAGAGAGGGGGACGCGGGCACAAGAGGATAAAACTGAGGTCGCTTCAGATTCGAGCCAGAAAAGGCTCTGGCAAGAAAACACCCGCCATTCCTCAGAACCTCACCCCCCCTCTCCGTCTCTCCCCATCCCCTCCACCTCGCGTCCCCCTCTCTACCCCACCTCCCCTCTCCCCACCTGGAACAACGAACTCTACCTCGAACTCCATCGCGGCTGCTACACTACCCACGCCGAGCAAAAATGGTTCAATCGCCGCTGTGAAGACTGGCTCTATCAGGCGGAATTATGGTCAGCGATCGCCTCTCTCGTCGCCAATACGCCCTATCCCAAGGCTGATTTAGAAACAGCCTGGAAGCAGGTGCTGTTTAATCAATTTCACGATATTTTGCCCGGAACCGCGATCGCCGCCGTCTACGCAGACGCCGACCAAGACTGGCAGGCCGCTTTACAAACCGCCCAAACCATCGCGAAACAATCTTTAGCCGCGATCGCCCACCAGATCAGCCCTCCCTCGCCGCCGCATCCCCAAGCCCTGCCCCTGCTCGTCTTCAACCCCCTCAACTGGACTCGCTCCCAAATTGTTGAAGTCCCCCTGCCCCCCTCAGCAACCCACTGGCAAATTCTAGACACCCAAGGCCACCCCCTTCCC